>CACLEQ010000012.1:0-23825 GCA_902605995.1 uncultured Pelagibacteraceae bacterium | reverse complement strand
TATTTTGAGATAGTTTATTAAAACCTTTTACGAAAAAATCTCTTGATGTAATAAAGAATAAATAAAATGCCGATGTTACTAAAACAGTATTTACTAAAAAATTAATACTTAAATTTTTAATTATCATGATTGATAAAAGAAGAGATATTATAAAAAATAAAATTAAATAACTTTTATTTCTCAGATCTGACTTAATCCATTTTAATTTTGGACCGATCGTCATTGCCAACAAAAAAGGAATTAAAAATGGTATTATTAATTTATTATAAAAAGGTGGACCGATAGAAATTTTTTCAGATGAAAAAACCTCTAAAAATATTGGATAAATGGTACCTACTAAAACTACCACTAAAAAATATATCATAAACCAGTTATTTACTAAGATTGCAGTTTCCTTACTAAGCCAAAATAAATTATTGTTATTTTTATCTGTTTTAAAAAAAAAGAAAAAAATAAAAAGCGATAAAAAAATTAAACAGAATAAAAAAATCAAAATGAATAAGCCTCTTTCAGGATCATTTGCAAATGTATGAACAGAATTTAAAATACCCGATCTAACTAAAAAGGTTCCTGACATACTCAAAGTAAACGTTGCTATAGATAAAATAACAACCCATGAAGTTAAAAATAATTTTTTTTCTAAAACTAGAATACAATGGAGAAGAGTAGTGAGTGCTAGCCATGGCATTAACGAAACATTTTCAACAGGATCCCAAAACCAAAAACCACCCCAACCAAGTTCGTAATAAGCCCAAATAGATCCTAACAGAATTCCTAGGGTTAAAAAAAACCATGAAACCAATACCCACTGTTTGATATGTTTTGCCCATTCTCTAGAAATATCATTTAATGTCATGGCAGCTAGTGATGATGAAAAAATTATTGAAGACCCGACATAACCTAAATATAGCATTGGGGGATGTATAGCTAAAGCAGGGTCTTGTAATATAGGATTTAAACCAAGCCCTTCCTTTGGAATTGGAAAAATATAGTTAAAAGGGTTCGATGTCATAATCAAAAAAAAGAAAAAACCAATTATAATTATTTGCTGAATTAATGATGTTAAAATTCTATACTCTTTTTTTTGTTTTTTAGATTTTAGAAGAAATATAGATATAAAAAGTGTCAATACTAAAAGCCAAAGTAATAAACTTCCCTCATGGTTTCCCCAAGTCCCCGAAATTTTATAAAAAAGTGGCTTAGTTGTATGAGAGTGATTGAAAACAGTCTCATTACTAAAATCTGAATAAACAAAAGCTAATATTAGGGAAAAAAAACTTATAACTACTAGAAAAAATTGTAAAAAAGTAAACGATAAAATTCTATTATCAAAAACTTGGGTATTCTTAAAATTTTTTATTGAAAAAAAAATAATTAAAAATGAGCAACTTAGTCCAAATATTAAAGAGTAAGATCCAAAGATACTGGCCAAAATTATTTCTCCTCTAGAGCCTTTTTTACCTCGGGCGGCATATAATTTTCATCATGTTTTGCAAGAATTTTGGTAGCCTCAAAAAAATCTTTATCTTTTAAAAAACCTTCAGCCACAACTCCTTTTCCCTCAGAAAAAAGATTTGGAATAACACCAGAATAAGTTACATTAATCTCATTTTTGAAATCAGTAATTATAAACTTGACTTTTTGTTCTTTAACAAAAATAGAGCTTTTTTTTACCATTCCTCCAACTCTAATCTTTTTTTTTTCAATTTCAGGTAAAATTTTTATTTCGGATGGTGACTGAAAATAAACAACATTTTTTTCAAGAGATTTAAGAATAAAAAAAATTGATAAAGATAAAGTTAAAAAAACTAATAATATGAAAAAAAATCTTAATTTAACTTTTTTACCATACATGATTTTAAGTTAAATACTTGAGGTGCTAGATAAAATTTCTTTATTTATATTTTGAGATTTTGCAATAGCAGCACTTTCAGAATTTAACGTTCCAAACTTTGCAATAAACTTGTTTTTTTCCTTGATGTATTGAATTTTTATAAAAATATAGAGCAAAGAAAAACTAAAAAAAGTGAACAAAAAAGCAGACCATACGTAAAGTCCGTAACCATTCATGTAAAATAATTCATTGATCATAGTCTGTCTAATCCTTTATTTTTAATCTTTATCAGTTCTGTATTATATTTCATTAAAAAAATTAATAGAGAAAATAGGGCAAATGCCGCAGTCATATATATTAATGGTATAATCATTGATACATGAATTGAGGTCTCCGAAAGAATGTTGATTGAGGCAGGTTGATGTAATGTGTTCCACCAATCAACAGAGTATTTAATAATCGGAACATTTATAATTCCTAAGATAGTTATAATGGAAGTTACTCTATAAACTTTTTCATTATTTTGATAAATTCTCCAAGAGATCAAATACATTGCGTAAAACAAACATAAAATTAACATTGAAGTAACCCTTGCATCCCATACCCACCATGTCCCCCATGTTGGTTTTCCCCAAATTGAACCTGTCACTAATGCTACAATATTAAAAACTAGACCTGATGGAGCCAAACTTTTTGAAATTAAAAAAAAATTTTTAATCTTAAATATATATCCAATCAAAGAAAGCAATGTTATTGAGGAAAAAATTCCAAGAGAAATCCATGCAGCTGGAACATGTACATACATAATTCTAACCGAATGACTTTGTAGATAATCTTCTGGAGATAAAATTAATGCCTCTGTTAATCCAACTGAAAGTGTAATTACAAAAAATAGCAGAACGTACCTAGGAGCTCTAGATGTTATTGAGAAAATCTTATTTGGTTCAAAATATTTAAACATTTTTAATTTTAATTAATAATATCAAATATTTCTTAAAAAAAAATATCTGATCAAGAGTGTAGAGGGAGATAATAACGAAGGGTAAATTTAACACCCTTGATCAAATTAAATAATGTATAATATGACGCTGTGTCAAAGATTTGAGCTAAATGTGTTTAAAAGATGAATATTTAATTTGATGGTTTAAAGTAACCTGTTCCCTTTTTACCAGAAAAAATCTCTTCAATTAATGGATGTTTTATGGGCTCATTTGAGTCATCTATTAACAAATTTTGTTCAGAGACATATGCTTCATAAGTAATTTCATCATTTTCTGCAAGAAGATGGTAAAAAGGTTGATCTTTTCTTGGTCGCACATTTTTAGGTATTGATTGATACCATTCCTCAGAATTATTAAATTCAAAGTCAACATCATATATAACTCCTCTAAAATCGAAATGTTTATGTTTCACCACATCTCCAATAGAAAATTTAGCTTTTTGTATCGACATGTAACTAGTATGGGTATTTAAAAATAAAAATCAATAAGAAAAATTAAAAGTTTTTGTGAAAATATTTTTTATGTTAATATCTTTTTAGTGAATAAATCTTTTTTAAAATTTCTTACAGATTTTGGTCCATTAATAATTTTTTTCTATTATTATTATGATAGTGGAAAAGATCTAAAAATTGCTATACCTCCCTTCATAATTGCGACAATTATAGCATTAGCTATAGTATGGTTTTTAGAAAAAAAAATACCCACAGTTCCACTATTAAGTGGAATACTTATTACATTTTTTGGTGGACTAACTATTTATTTTAATAACCCTGTATTTATTTATGTTAAACCAACAATTATTAATATTTTATTTGGCTTGAGTTTGATGCTTGGGAAGTATTTTACTAAAGAACCTGTATTAAAAAAACTAATGGGAAAATCAATTTCCCTAACAGATAATGGGTGGGAAATTTTAAATAAGAGATGGATTTATTTCTTTTTTGGACTGGCAATATTGAATGAATTAGTCTGGAGAACTCAGTCAGAAGAATTTTGGGTAAATTTTAAAGTTTGGGGTTTATTGCCAATAACGTTTATATTTACCGCTTTTCAAATAGGGTTAATAAACAAATATAAAACAAATGAACAATAATATTAAGTTAATAATAAATAACGTTGGGGGAAAAATTGAAAATGAAAATTTTTTTGAAAGAAATGAATTAAAGATTATTCTAGATTTATATGCACAAATGGTTTCAGAGGGCTCTTGGAAGGATTATGGTTTGAACATATCAAGCAAACAAGTGGGTTTTAGTGTTTTTAAAAATTCAACTGAAAATGCACTTTATAAAATATGTAAAAATTTTAAACCAAGAAACAAAAACCTTAAATATTGTATAACAGATACTAATGGAAAAATATTAAAGAATTCTTTTGATCTTCAAATTCTTATTAAAAATACTAATTGGAAAAATTTAAAAAATTAATATTTATCTTCTTTGACCGAAAAGTCTCAACAACATAATGAATAAATTGATGAAATCTAAGTAAAGAGTTAATGCACCCATTACTGCTTTTTTTCCTATCATTTCACCACTATCACTTGCTGAATACATATTTTTAATTTTTTGTGTATCATAGGCTGTTAAACCAACAAAAATCAATACACCCAAAACTGAAATAACAAAGTACATCATTGATGATTTCATAAAAATATTTACTAATGAAGCAATAATAATACCAATTAAACCCATCATTAAAAAAGAGCCTAGTTTGGTTAAGTCTCTTTTAGTTGTGTATCCGTAAATGCTCATTGCTCCAAAAGTTGCAGATGAAATAAAGAAAACTCTTGTAACGCTCATTCCAGTGTAAACTAAAAGAATTGAAGATAACGAGAGCCCCATTAAAGCTGCAAAAATCCAAAAAGTTGTTTGGGCTTTTGAAGTACTCATTTTGTTTATTCCAAAACTCATATAAAAAACAATTGCTAAGGGTGCTAACATTACCAACCATTTTAGACCTGACATATAAATGGCATTACCAACTTGAGTTAAACCTATAATAGCTCCATTATCATTTGTCACAACTGACATCTTAAAAGTTAAAAGAGCGACTATGCCAGTTAACAATACTCCTGTGGCCATGTAATTATAAACTTTAAGCATATAGGCTCTTAAGCCTTCATCCATTACTGCAGTAGATTGTTGGGCTTCTTTAGCTCTACCCAAAATACCTTTTTTATTAAATTCCATGAAGAAATATATATAGCCTTTTACTAATTATTCAAGATGCCTTAAAAGATTATTAAAATGATAAACCTTATAAAACCTTAATGAATTACAAAAAATTAGGTAGCACTGATATTAACGTAAGTACAATTTGTCTCGGCACAATGACCTGGGGAGAACAGAACACTCAAGATGAAGGATTTGAACAAATGGACTATGCATTAGACCAAGGTGTTAATTTTTGGGACACTGCAGAAATTTATTCTATTCCCATGAGAGAAGAAACTTATGGAGAAACAGAAAGAATAATTGGTAATTGGTTTCAAAAAACTAATAAGAGAGATAAAGTTATCCTTGCATCTAAAGTGTGCGGAAATACCTCTAACAAATACATTAGAGGAGGTGGATATAATTTTGGTAAAAAAAAAATTACCCAAGCTCTTGATAAAAGCTTAAAAAGATTAAAAACAGATTATATAGATTTATATCAACTTCATTGGCCTGAAAGAAATACAAATTTTTTTGGAATGTATGGTTATGAGCATGATGAGAAAGATACTGGTTGGACACCTTTTGAGGAAATTTTAGAAAGTTTAAAGAATTTTATCAAGGAAGGAAAAATTAGATACATAGGATTATCTAACGAGACAGCGTGGGGGTTGTCAAAGTTTCTTGAATTATCAAAACTTAAAGAGCTTCCAAAAATGATGTCTGTTCAAAATCCTTATAATTTACTTAATAGATCTTATGAAGTGGGACTTGCAGAAATTTCTGTGAGAGAAAAAAGTGGTTTGTTAGCATATTCACCGCTTGCTTTTGGATATTTAACTGGAAAATATAGAAATAATAATCTTCCAGAAAAATCTAGAATCAAATTATTCAAAGATTTCACAAGATATAAAAATGAGAATGGTCAGAAAGCTATAGAGGAATACTACAAATTATCGAAAAAATTTAATATTGATTTTACTAAGATGTCATTAAAATTTTGTGAAATCCAACCTTTCGTTACTAGTGTAATTATAGGAGCGACGACAATGGAACAGTTGAAAACAAATATAGAAAGTGTAAATGTAAGTTTAACGAGCGAAATTATTAATGAAATTAATCAAATTCAAAAAAAATATCCTAATCCATGCCCATAATTAAAAAGATATTTCTAAATACATTTATTTTCTTTACCTTCTTCATTTTTTTTTCTTCAAAAACACTTGCCGAGGATCTTAAAAAAGTTGGAAAATTTAAGGACTGGGAGGTAATTGTAATATCTAATACTTCAGGTAAAGTATGTTTTGCTCAATCAATACCAGTTTTACAAGCACCAAAAACAAATAAGCGAGATGCAAGATTATTTGTAACTTTTAGGCCAAGTGAGAAAATTTCTAATGAGATAAGTACCACTGCAGGTTACGAGTTTAATAAAAATAATTCTGTTCTAGCAACTTCAGGAAATAATAAGTTTAAGTTTGATATTAAACAACAAGGTTTTGCATGGATGACGAGCAATAAAAAGGAAGGCATAATGGTCAAAGTTATGAAAAAAGGATCAAGGATAATGGTTGCAGGTTATAATGAAAAAGGATCTCAAACTATAGATCATTATTCTTTGTTAGGTTTTACGAAAGCTTACAACACTGCTAAAAAAGCTTGTAGTTAATTAATGAAATCCAAGAAAAGAATTGTTTTAGCTTATTCAGGTGGACTTGATACCTCTATAATACTTAAATGGCTTCAAGAAAATTATAATGCTGAAGTAATTTGCTACACTGCAGATATAGGCCAAATAATTGATAAAAAAAAGATTATTTCAAATGCTAAAAAGTTTGGAGTTAAAAAAATAATTATCAAAGATCTAAAAGACATATTTATAAAAGATTATGTTTTTCCAATGCTAAGAGGGCATGCTATTTACGAAGGTGTTTATTTGTTAGGAACTGCTATTGCGAGACCATTAATTGCAAAAGATCAAATTAGAGTAGCAAAAAAACACAAAGCCTTTGCTGTTTCTCACGGGGCGACGGGAAAAGGTAATGATCAAGTTAGATTTGAATTGGGTTATCATTACTTTGGACCAAAAATAAAAATAATTTCTCCTTGGAGAATATGGAAACTCAAATCAAGAACAGATTTAATCAATTATGCTAAAAAGTACAAAATACTAATTCCAAAAGATAAGAAAGGCGCACCCCCTTTTTCTGTGGATGACAATTTATTTCACACATCGACAGAAGGTAAAGTTTTAGAAAATCCAGAAAGTATTGCTCCAGAATTTATTTATCAAAGAACTGTTTCACCAGAGAAAGCTCCATCCAAAGCATCATTCGTTACTATTATTTTTAAGAATAGTAATCCAATTGGTATCAACGGAAAAAAATTGCGCCCGGCAAAACTGCTTGAAAAATTAAATCAATTAGCTGGAAAAAATGGAATAGGTAGAGTTGATCTTGTAGAAAACAGATTTTTAGGAATTAAATCAAGAGGAGTATATGAAACTCCTGGAGGAACCTTGCTAATTCACGCTCATAGAGCAATTGAGTCGGTTACCTTAGATAAAGAGACAATGCATAAAAAAGATAACATAATGTCAAGATATGCTGAACTCATTTATAATGGTTATTGGTTTTCAAAAGAAAGATTAAAACTTCAAAAGATTGTGGATCTAAAAAAAAATAAAGTTTATGGAACTGTAAAATTGAAGCTTTACAAAGGAAATATAACGATTATCTCAAGAAAAACAAAAAGTTCTGCATACTCAATGAAAAAGGTTTCATTCGAAGAAAATAAAACGTTTAACAAATACAATGTTGAAAAATTTATTAATTTTCATAAGAAAAAACTACGTACTTTATAAAACTTAGGTCAAATTATCATTTGTTTAATTTACTAGAAACTATATCTTACAAAAATGGAATCATTTAAAAATTGGATGAAAGATACAGCAAACATTTTGTTTGATGATAGTAAAAATGATTTAAGAGCTCTTCCTAAAACAGTTAGATTGCAAATTCTCTTAGTTTTAAGTTTTATTTGGACTACTGTTTTTAGTTTATACGTATTTTCATATACTACTTTTGCTTTTGGATGGGCAGGACTTTTTATAGCTCATGTTGGATTAATATTCGCCGTCTACACAACGTTTAAGCATTTTCACAGGGCTGAGGAAAGCTCTGCTAGTGTTTTTAAAACAAAAAATTTTGACCCATTCAAAATAATGGTAATTGTTTTTGTAGTTGTTTTTATCTTTGTTTTTTCAAAAGGAATTGAAGTATTAACTAGCCCAAACCCCTATTCTTATTCAATCCCATACGATGGTTCTTCAAAATCAGTATTTGAAAAATGGCTACCATTCAGTAAAGATAAATAATGGAAAAAATAACTAAAAACTTACAGCTTGTGCTTATGGTTATCATTTTAATTAGCACCGTAATTGCTGTTGGAATAGAAATACAAAAAATGTTTTTAATTCAATCAGTTACTTTAGCTGACTTATTATTAATGTTTCTTTATCTGGAGGTGCTTGCAATGGTAAGAGTTTTTTGGAACCAGCAATCAATAAGTATAACCTTACCTCTTCTGATAGCTATAACGGCACTTGCACGATTTATTATACTTCAGGGAAAAGAAATGGATCCTACAGCACTAGTATATGAGGCTGTAGCGATAGTTCTAATTGCTGGAGCAATTGTTATTCTAAGATTAAGGCACAGCGATAAATTGGGACTTAAGAAAAAAAAATCAAAATAAAATAACATGAATTTTGAACCTTCAAGGGCTAAGGCCCTAGAGAAATTAAATCATTTTGTAGAAAATAATCTATCAGAATATTCAAAATTAAGGAACTTTGACTTTGGGCCAGAAAATAGATCTAATATTTCGTGTTTGTCTCCATATATTACTCACGGAATTATTAACGAGAAAGAAGTAATTCAAAAATCATTAAATAAATTTTCCTTTTCAAAAAATGAAAAATTTATTCAAGAAGTTTTATGGCGAACATATTGGAAAGGTTGGTTAGAACTAAGACCAGGTGTTTGGAATGATTATTTAATTGAGTTAAGCAAAATTAAGGAGGAATTTAAAGATAATCAAAATTATTTAAGTGCAATAGAAGGCAAGACTAATATTGAATGTTTTAATCAATGGGTAAATGAACTCAAAGATAACAATTACTTACATAATCATTCTAGAATGTGGTTTGCCAGTATTTGGATTTTTACCTTAGAATTACCTTGGCAACTGGGCGCAGAATTTTTTATGCAACATCTATATGATGGGGATGCTGCATCAAATACTCTTGGATGGAGATGGGTAGCAGGAATTCAAACACAAGGAAAACACTACTTAGCGAGCGAATGGAATATCAAAAAATTCACAAATAATAGATTTAATAATTTTAAATTAAAGGAAAATGCACCTCCAAAAGTTTCTGAAAAAGTATATTCAATTATAAACCAAGATTTTTATAATCCTCAAAATATTGAAAATAAAAGTTTATTAATTTTTGAAAATAACCTTTCTGTTGAAATAACCGACTTTAAAAATAATAAATTTACAAAAATTCTTTTGGTATCAAATAACAATGAAAATAGATCAATAAAACTTAGCGAAAAAGTATTAAATTTTAAATCTAGATTAATTGAAGATCAAAAAAAAAGGTTAAGCGAGAAATCTATTAATTGTGAGATAATAGATATAAGTGAAATAAAAAATATAAATTCTGAGATTGTTGGATTATATCCTACAATTGGCGAAACTCTGGATTATCTAAATTTAAATAATCTAAAAATTGATTTTTTGTATAGAAAACTTGATCAATATTCTTGGCGATATTGTAATAAAGGTTTTTTTAATTTTAAAAGTTATATTCCGAAAATAATTTCAACTTTTGAATAAATTCTAATTATATTTAAGTATTTTATCTCGCGAGTTTTATAAAAATATCACCCATACCAGCTTCTAGATTCTCTAAAGGGGTATTATTTCTAAATTCACAAAATCTGCCAGTTATATTGTGGGTTTTTACAAAATCAATTTCATCCTTTTTACAGCTTTTACCATTATGTAATAAACCTATTACTATTCTACCATTCAAATCATAGACTTGTTTTTTATTAATTTTTTTTCCATCACAAAAATAATTTTTATTAACTCTGTTTGGAAAATCTTTTTTATCACAAGGATTTTTAATTGTGAAAACAAAAAATTTTTTCACACCATCTTCAAACTCATATTTCATTTGCTGAACCTCAGAATACTTCATGATGTCACACGAACATGGAACACAGCATTTATAATAACTACCGCAAATTTTTTTTTTAGTTTCTTTTTCATTAACAAATATAAAGTCAGGTTCACTATTAGGATCAATCAATGAACCAGATACAGCACAATATAATTTGTTATATTCAACAAAATCTTTATAAGTAATATCTTTATCTATTATGTATTTAAAAAATTTTGGGCCTGCTGCATTTCTATTTTTATCAGGAAATATTCTTGACCAGTCAGTAATCAAATCTTTATAATAATTTTTTTCTGATGAGTTTGAAATATTAGAAAAAGACAAAACTAAAATAAAAATAGCTAACAATTTAATAACGTTTTTTTTAAATTTCATTTATTTACAATTATGAATTTAAACGATTAATTCTGACTTAATTAATAAATAACCTTTTTAGTATTAAATATTAACAATTTATAGTTTTTTATTTTAACATTTGTCGCACTTAATTAACCTTTTAAATTATTGATTTTTTTTATATCTAATGCAAATGAAAAAAATTTATTCATTAGTCTGTTTACTAATAATATTTACACCATCAATCACTTTTGCAAATATAATTAATAAACTCAATGAGACTGGCAAGTTTACAAAATTAAATGAAACACTAACTAAGTCAGGATTAAATAAAAATTTAGAGGGTGACGGACCATTTACAGTTTTTGCACCATTAGATGATGCATTTGCTGCAATTAGTGCGCAAACATATTACGGTCTATTAAGAGAGGAAAATAAACAAAAACTTATAAACATCTTAGGAAGACACGTTTTTTCAAAAAAAGTAACTTCTTCAAAAATAAATGGCGAAATAAAACTTAAGGCAATTAATGGCGAAGAAATAACAATCAAAAAAGTTAACGGAATAGTTTATATAAATGAGGCTGAAGTTGTAACAGCCGACATTGAAACCTCAAATGGTGTAATCCATTATATAAATAGAGTTCTTCAACCTTTAAATTAATCATTTTTGTTTTAAAATAATTGTTTTGTTTAATTCATTTACTGAAATTGTCTTAGTTTTACCATTGGTCCATCTAACCTGAATTTTCATATTTTTTTCGTTTTCCCTAATTCCATAATGTGCCACTGGCTCCATTTGGCAAAGGTAACCAGATCCAGCATCAATAGTCTTTGAATGTTTTCTTAAATTTGAAGTTAGTGTTACTGTTGCTCCTCTTGCAGGTGCACCATATTTATTTAAGGGTTTTATTCTCAAATATTTATTTTTAGGATTTACTTTTGCTTTGTACAAGGACAATGGTTGTTCTTTGCTTTCTCCATGAGAAACTAGTAACTCTAAAATACCATCGTTATCTATATCAGCAACTGCTGCCCCAGTTCCATATCCTCTGGCTTCAAGACCAACTTGAAAATTTATTTGTTCAAATTTTCCACCATCTTTAATTCGAAATAATTTGTTTGGTTCTGCTATATTGTTCATGAAGACTTCATCATAACCATCGTTATCAAAATCTGCAGAAATAATTGTTCTAATTCTTGAAGGTTCATCAAAATCTTTATTTCCTATATCTTTAAATTCATTATTTTCTAAAACCCAAGCTCTGTGATAGCCAAGCCAATTACCACTTAGGATATCTAATCTACCTCGATAATATATATCTGACAAAGCTGTACCTCTGCCATTTTGCATCGCATCATCTACTCTATAATCAAATGCAACATCCTCAAAATTTCCATTATTATTTTTAAAAAGAAAATTTTCTCCTCTCTCATTTGCTGCAAAGATATCTGGTCTTTCTGTCAAGATATGTCCTGACACTACTGCTCTTCCACCAGTGATATTATCAAGATTTAATTTCTGAGCTTTATCTTTGATAATTTTATTTTCAATCTCATAAAATCTCGTTGGTCCTCCATAATTCGCTACATAAATACCATATTCACCATCTCCCTTTCTATCTACACAAACTACAGATCTCCCTGCTGTTAAATTTAAATTTTCTTTATTTTTTTCTAATTCGAATAAATCAAAATAATTATTATCTTTTATATCCAGTAACCTGTCCGAATATTTTTTTGTTCCACTATACGTATCAGTGTTGAGAAAATATATTTCTTCAAATCCATCTTTATCTATATCGCAAGCAGCAACGCCAATTGTCCTTCTAAATTCATCAGAAAATTTTTTTTGATTTACAATGTTTATTAATTTTCCATTCTCATGTGATAAAGCTAAATTCAAATAACCAAATCCAGTGACTACAAAATCAAAATTTCCATCTTGATTTACATCAGTGACGGAAACTCCATAACTAAGTCTTTTAGGATTATCAACAATTTGGCTTGTTATATCCTCAAAAAAATCAGCATTAAGACTATTTGGGGTTAAAAGAAAAAATATAACTACAATTTTTTTTAAATGATAAGTTATTTTAGTTTTCATTCTTTTTACTTTTATATTTTTTCATCCAATCACTAAATATTTCTATAGCATTTTCCATGTCCTCAGTTTTGTTAGGATGGTTCTTTGCTCTACCCAGCATGGTTGCAATTACATTAACCTGGTACTTAATTGGACGATTTTTAATAGTTTTAATTGTGTAAAGTGCTTTTTCCTTGTTTTTAAATCCCAACCCTTGAGTAGTGGTTTTGGGATTATAATCTGAATACAATGATAAATTTATTGGTTTTGATTTTTTATTTATTGGCATTTTGTCTATTATTTTAAACACCATTTTATAATTAAGTTTATTCATCATCTTTTTAGATTTTCCGTCAAAACCAATTAGATTAATAGAAGATTTTTCCTTCTTATTAATTTTGCAAATTAATTTTACATATCTTTTATGAAAATCTTTTATTTTATCTTGATATATTTTTTTCGCCTCTAGATAAATTCTATCCTTATAATTTGATGTAGAAACAAGCAAGATTCTACTTTTCCATTTGTATTTTCCTAAATTCATATTTTTCTGCTAGAACATCTTTTTGAGCAATACTTAACTCTTTCCCAATTTAACTTCCATTTTTTTCGCCAAGTAAAAGATCTTTTACAAATAATGCAGATTTTAGAGGGAAGATTTTCTTTTTTCACTAAAGTGTATTTTGTTTAATAAATTTTTCTGCAGCTGGAAGAATTAATTTTTTTCTATCAGTTTTCATTTTATCGAATATTCTAACCATCATGGATAGTCTGGGATTTTTCAAAAAAAATTTTCTATTTCGATCTATAAATCTCCAGTAAAGTCCGTCCATGGTATTGCACCACTCACCTTTTTTAAAATCCATCATTTTCATAAAATAACTTGATCCACAAATGTATGGTTTAGTTGCAAAAATCCCTCCATCACTAAACAACCCCATTCCATAAACATTTGGGACCATTACCCAGTCAGAAGAGTCTACAAACATCTCCATAAACCACTTGTAAACAACAGTTGGTTTTATCTCACAAAGATTCATGATGTTGGATAAGATCATTAATCTTTCAATGTGATGAGACCATCCATGATTAAGAGCATTTTTAATTGCATAATCGAGTGGTGGTAAACCAGTTGTCCCATCGTACCAAGATTTTTTCATTTTTCTATTTTGCTTAAAAAAATTTCCAGTTTCCATTTCGTTTGAATAACTTTGATAAATTCCTCTCATAAATTCTCTCCATCCTATAACCTGACGCACATAACCTTCTAAAGAATTTAATCTGATTTTTTTACTCTTATGGAAATCTAAAACTTTTTTGATGATAAATTCAGGTGTGATTAAACCTAAGTTGATATAAGGACTTAAAGCACTATGAAATAAGATATTATCTTTTTGATCAACTGCGTCCTCATAATCACCAAATAAATTTGATTTTTCTTTTATGAAAAAATTTAAAAGCTTAATGACATCATTATATTCTGTTGCATGCCAAAAATTGTCTGTTGTACCAGGATGATCCTTAAATAATTTTTCAATAATTGGTTTTAATTTTTTTGTGTGGATTGTTTCATTAATTTTTGGAAATTTTGGAATAGAAATATTTTTTGGTAGTTTATTTCTGTTGTCCTCATCAAAGCTCCATTTACCTCCTATTGGGTTTCCATCTGAACCCATTAATATTCCTGATTTTTTTCTGACATCCTTATAAAAGGTTGCCATAAAGGGTTTTTTTGATTTAGATAAATAATGTTTAAATTCTTCTCTTGAATTTAAAAACATTGGAGTTTGTATAATATTCCACTTTATTTTTTCTTTTTTAATAAATTGATTTATTTTTTTTTCAAAAAATTTATCCTCAATCTCAAAGCTTGAGATTTCTTTTATTTTTTTTGAGATTATGGCTTTCTTTAATTTCTTTAAATAATCATCTTTGAATTCTTTATCTTCAATTTTGATATATTCTAATTTAAATTTATCTTTTTTTAGAGTTTCAGCGTGTGAACGCATGGAAGATAAGAAAAGAAGTATCTTTTGTTTATGATGTTTTTCATAAGTACACAATTCGTAATCTTCAGCCATGAAAAATAGATGGTCTTTTTTGAAGCGATCGAGGTATTTTGGTGGAAATAATTGATTTCCAAGTATAAAAAATAACTTCATAATTAAATATAACTAATAAAATTTTTTATGTCAGAAAAATATATTGTTTTTGGTGCGACAGGTTCAATCGGATCTAGTTTGGCAGAGCAATTAATAAGTTCAGGAAACAGTGTCCATTTAGTTGCAAGAAATGAAGGCGAACTTAAAAATATTTCTAACAAGCTCGATTGTACGTCCACAGTAGCTGATGTTTTAGAGGATGGATTTATTGATAAAGTAAAAAGCGATGTCCCTGAAGCAATGGGAGTTGCTTATTGTGTAGGTTCAATCGATTTAAAACCTCTAAGAATGGTTACAGAGCAAGATTTTAATAAATGCATGAAACTAAATCTTTATTCTGCAGTTGAAGTAATAAAAGGATACCAGGAAAGTTTAAAAAAAAATAAAGGATCAGTAGTTTTATTTTCTACAGTCGCTGCTCAAAGAGGATTTACTAATCACGCTATAATAGCATCTACAAAAGCTGCGGTTGAAGGTTTAACTGTTTCTTTAGCAGCTGAATTTGCACCAAACATCAGAGTTAATTGTATAGCTCCTAGTCTGACACATTCTAAAATTGCTGAACCAATGTTAAAGAATAAAGCTCTAGCTGATGGTATAGCAAAAGCTCATCCACTTAAAAGATTGGGTGAGGGAAAAGATTCTGCCTCACTAGCAAAGTTTCTTATTACTAAAGATAGTTCTTGGGTCACAGGGCAAATAATTGCAGTAGATGGCGGAAGATCAAAACTTTCTTAAAGTGAAAAAAGTTTTTTTTTTAATACTATTATTTTTTTTTTTCAACTCAAAATCTTTTTCTCAAAATTATAATTTTCAGAAATTAGCAAAATTAGATGGACCATGGGGATCATCATTCTTAAATGATAATGAATTGATTGTTACTGAAAAAAGTGGAAAAATAAAAATTGTTAATATAAAAAATAATAAAGTTTCTGAAGTAGAACATAATTTAAATTTTTTGGATTATGGTCAAGGGGGACTGTTAGATATTCTTTTTAAAGATAAGTTTGTTTACATTTCCTATTCTGAAAATAGAGGTAATTGGAAGTCAAGCACTTCAATAGCAAAAGCAAAATTTGATAAAATTAAATTAGAATTTAAAAATATTTTTCAAGCAGAACCACCTATAGACTCAGGTTATCATTTTGGTTCAAGACTAGTAATTAAAGATAATTACCTTTTTGCATCAGCTGGAGAAAGAGGACAGGGTATGATTGCACAAGACCCCACAAATCATCCTGGAAGTATTATAAGAATTCACCTAGACGGAAGTATTCCTGTTGATAATCCTAGATTTGAAGGTAATTCTGATTGGCTTCCTGAAATTTATCAAATTGGAATTAGAAACCCTCAAGGTTTATCCTTATCTGCTTTTGATGGAAAAGTTTATATGAGCAACCACGGTGCAAAAGGAGGCGACTGGTTTGGAGAAGTAAAAAAAGGAGAAAACTACGGCTGGAAAATATTAGGTTGGGGAGGAAAAAATTATACTGGGACTAAAATTGGACCTAAATGGAAGCCAGGCTTTACAAAAGCAATTCAATATTGGGTGCCTTCTATCGCTACTAGTGCAATCACTATTTACAAAGGTGAAGAATTTAAGGAATGGAATAGCCACGCACTAATTACATCTCTGAAAGATAAATCATTAAGAAAATTAATATTTGATGATAAATCAAATATTAAAGAAGAGATTATTTTCAAAGACAAAATTGGAAGAATAAGAGATATACAAGTTCATCCTAATAATGGAAAAATTTATTTTTTAGCCGGAGATAATTTGTGGCTAATGGAGAAAACTTTTTAAGTATAGATTACTATTCATTTCTTATAAGTGGATAAACTTTCGGGTTTAAATATTTTAAATTTGTTAGCAAAATTAGTATTAACGTGACTAATCCAACAGAAAGCCCAAGGTAGATAAGAAGCTTAAAATCAAATTTCCAAATTAGCTCAAAAATATTTTCAATTATAAACTTTGAACCAATTACTGCAAAAAATATTGCAATCAATATTACAGATTTGAAAATGATCAAAAATTCAATGAGAGATGAAAAAATAACCTCTTTTCTCGAAAAACCCAGAATTTTAAATATTAAATTTTGGTATTCTCTCACTTTTCCTTGAACCATGATCGCGCTCGAAATAACTATTAAGCCAACAACAATTGTTACTGCTGAAATTAATGTTACAGCCAAAAAAACTTTATTTAAAACAACTGTTACTTTATTTAAATAATCTGCAATCTTAATCATTGATAAACTTGGAAAAATTTCAAGCATTTCTGTTTCATCAAATTTATCTAAACTATCAAACTTTGTGGTGGCTAAATATTCATAAGGAATATTTTTTGCAAATTCAGGGTTAAATAGCATAGCAAAATTTATACTAAGATCTCTATAATCAACTTCTCTAAAATTTACTATTTCGCCATCAATTTCCCTACCATAAATATTTAAAGTAAAAACATCCCCAAGATTTATATTAAAATCTTTAGCAACCTTTGCATCTAAAGATATTTGAAGTTGATTAGGTTTAGATAGATCCCACCATTTTCCTTCAGTAACAAGATTGTCCTTAGGTACCTTTGTAGACCAAGATGACCTACGTTCACTTCCTATAACCCAGTAGCTATCATTATCAGGTGTTATATATGTATTAGGATTTATGCCATTAATTTTTACAATACCTGAAGAGACCATAGGTACAATCTCAATATTTGCACCAGTGTCCATGGACAAAATGCCTTGTTCGAACTTTTCTCGCTCCCCTTTTTGAATGCCAACAAAAAAATAGTCAGGAGCAATGTCAGGTATAGATTTTGCTATTTCTCTTTTAAAATTTGTTCCAACTAATGCCAAGGTTAGAAGTAAAGTGACACCCAATCCTAAAGACATGATTGTAATAGGTGTAATACTTTTTGTTTGAGTGATATTTTTTATAGATACCTTAAATGAAATATTTTTGTAATATTTAAATTTTTTAAGAAGTAATATTATTAATTTCGAAATTAAGAAGAATACAATCAAGCACACAAAAAAAGCACTAAAATATCCAAGACTATAAACTGGGTTTTCTGATCCATAGGTAAATAATGAAATCAAAATCAATAACATTAATAAACTTATAACAATTAATCTTTTTGAGTAATAAAATTGTAAATTTTGAAATACATTTCTTAATAAACTTGAAGCTTTAACCTGATCTATTGAACTTATTGTTGGTATTGAAAAAATTATCAACACTAATAAGCCTACTAAAAATATCTTAGAAAAATTTAAAAAAGAAAAAACTGGGTAAATATTTAGTCCAAGACCAGTAGATATGTATTTATCCACAATAGGAATGATTAGAAAACTACAACAGTAGGCAAAAACAGTGATAATAAAAAGTAAGAAAAATAACTGCAGATAATAAAGTTTTTTAATGTTGCCCGAAAAAAACCCAAGAGATTTTCTCACTGCTATAGACATATTATTTTGACTAATAAAAGATAACAAAGTATTGGCTATTCCAATGCCTGCTATCAACATTGCGCTAATCGATACGAGAGACAAAAACTGAGAAAAATTATTTATAACTCGTTTTAATCCACTCGCCGCATTTTCTGGATATCGAAGTTTTACTTTTTGATCCTCCTTAAAAATATTTTCAATTTTTTTTATTAATATTTCTGAGTCGTTACTATTTTCAAACTTTACTTTGTACTCATAATTTAAAAAACTTCCAATTCCATTGAGTTTTAATATTTCCAATGTTTGTTTTCCTGTTAGTATCCAGTCACCAAAGGTTACAAACCCACTGACATCAGGCACAGACTTTATTTTTCCAATAACAGTAAATTTTTGATCTTGAATTTTTACTATATCATTTATTTTGACATTAAGTGTTCTTGATAAACTTTCATTTATTAAAATCGTGAAAGGTTCCTTTTGCATGCGCTCGTAAGAACCCATAGGTTCGTAAACTATTTCTCCGTACAAAGGGTATTTTTCGTCAACCGTTTTTATTCTAGTAAACAAAGATACATTTTTTTCTCGATTTGTTGTTGATAACATTGTGCTAAACTCGAGCATGTGTGAAACTGTTGTAAATTCCTCAACTCGATTTATTAGGTCTAGATTTCCAGGATTTCTATTATAATCAATTTCTAAATCTCCGCCCAACAATGCCTTGGCATTATTTTTTAATTCTTTTTTAAGACTATCCTCAATAGTAAAAATTGCGCTTAATATGAAAAGACTAATAAATAATGTAATGATAATACTAGATATTTTTTTATAATTTCTGCTTAAGTCTTTTAAGGTGTATTTTATAACTAATATAAACTGATAAGAATTATTTAATTTTTCCATCTTTGATTCTAACTTTTCTTTTTGCTTTATTGGCAAGTTTTGGATCATGAGTTACCATAATTAAAGATGAACCCTCCTCTTTAACATATTGAAATAAAATTTTTGAAATCATAATAGAATTTTCTGTATCTAGATTTCCAGTGGGTTCATCGGCTAATATTAATTCAGGCTTCATAGCAATTGCTCTTGCAATGGCAACACGTTGTTGTTCACCTCCTGATAATTGACTTGGTAAGTTATTAAATCGATTTTTTAAACCAAATCTTTCTAAGAGTAGTTTTGCCTCCTTTTCAGGATTTTTTAATTTGTTTAACTCAAGTGTTAATGCAACATTTTCAACAGCTGTATAATTTGGAATTAAGTAAAAAGATTGAAAAATTATACCAATATTCTTCCTTCTAATTTTTGATACCTGATCTTCACTAAGATTTGTAATTTCTTGATTTTGAAAGAATATTTTGCCTGAAGTTGCACGCTCCAATCCACCTATTAACATGATCAAACTGGTTTTTCCTGAGCCACTTTCGCCTACAATTGAAATAGTTTCCTTTTTTTTTATAGTCAAATTTATATTTTTTAAAACATTTACATTATCTTTTCCAGTTTGGTATTTAAGATTTACCTTTTTTAATTTAAGAAGAATATTCATGAATAAAATTTTTATTATTAAAATAATTGCTATATGTCTACTAACCATAAATGCATATGCAATTGAAAAAATTGTATTATTCGGTGACAGCTTAATGGCTGGTTATGGCTTATCAAATGAACATCATTTGTCAGTTGTTTTACAAGAAAGTTTTGAATCTAAGGGTTATAATATTGAGGTTGTTAATGGTAGTGTATCTGGCAGTACTTCATCGGGTGGATTTAGTAGAGCGAATTGGACCTTATCAGAACCAGGTATAGATTTGATAGTTTTATGTCTCGGCGCTAACGACATGCTAAGGGGCATCAAACCAAGCGAAACTAAAAATAATTTAGAAAAAATAATCAAAATTGCTCATGATAAGAATATTGAAGTTATTTTAGCTGGAATAATTGCTCCTACTTCACATGGTTATAAATATAAAAAAAAATTTGACAAAATTTTTCCAGATTTGGCAACGAAATTTGAATTAAAATTTATTCCCTTTTTACTTGATGGTGTAGCAATGAGGCCTGAATTTAATTTAAGTGATGGCATACACCCAAATGAGAAAGGTACAATAATTATTAGTAATACTTTAGAAGAAATGATTTTAGAAAATCTATAAATAATATTGATCGAAATGAAAAGAACACTTTTTCATCATCTACCAGACGGGACATTTAGAAACCCAGAGGGATCTCCTAAAAGAAATATAAATTTTAAATGGTCATTTAAAATTTTTAATAAAGAAAAAAAAAAACTTGATATGTCGGTTCCAGAAGAACATGTTGTTAAAAAAGAAAAAATACTCTCAGATTTATCAAATTTGAAAAATAATGATTATATCGCATGGATTGGACATGCTACATTTATTATTAAACTAGGAAATACTAAGATTATAACAGACCCTGTTTTTTCTAAAAATGCGGGACCTTTAATATTTGGTCCAAAGAGATTTGTGAAACCAGCTTTAGAATTAAATGAAATTCCTAAAATTGATTTATTTTTACTTACTCACAACCATTATGACCACCAGGATATGATGACAATTCGTAGGTTTCCTTACAAGGATGCAAAAGTGATGTTGCCTCTAAAACTTGGTAAATATTTTACAAAAAATGGTTATGGAGATGTGAATGAAATGGATTGGTATGATGAAATAAAAGTTAATGACAAATTAAAAATTACATTTCTCCCAGCAGTTCATTGGTCTAAAAGAAGTTTAACGGATACTAACAAAACTTTATGGGGTAATTTTTTAATTGAATATGATGGTAAAAAAATTTTATTCGCTTGCGATACTGGAGTTGGAGATATTTATAAAGATTTAGGAAATAGATATGGTCCAATAGACATCTCATTTATTAATATTGGTGCTTATAACTTTTATCCAATATCACCTTATAAAGATAAATCTGCTTATCACACTAATCCTGAAGAAGCCTTGAGTTTAGGAAGAGATTTAAAAAGTAAAAAGGTGATTGGAACTCACTGGGGTACCTTTGTTTTATCATTAGAACCAATAATGGAACCGCCTATTCGGTTTAAAAAAAATGCAGAAAGATACGGTTTTAAAAAGAAAGATGCTGTGATTTTTAAAATAGGTGAAATCAGTCCCTTAAAAGATTTAATTGATAATGATTAATTATCTAGAATTTTTTTTTTAGCTTTTTCAAATTCCTCTTGAGTTAAAGCGCCACTTTTTAAAAGCTCATTTAATTTATCTAATTCCTCAGTTAGTCTTTCGGGATTATTTGTAATATTTTCTGAATTATTAGTTTCTATCTCTGATTCTGACGCATTAGAGCTCTTCGCGCTAAAACCTGTCATTATAGCCCTGCCACCCAAATAAAGCACAAAAAGAAAAATCGGAATTACTAAACCAAAAAAAATTATCTTTTCCATATATCAATCCTCATCTTCTTCTCTCCATTTTTTTTCATACATCAACCAAGCAGCATATATTACTGAAAATGTTCCAACTATCATACCATAATCAAATCCAGTTTGCTGGTCATATAAGTACCAACCTAATTGAGTTGCACCAATTGGAGGCACAGTAAGTATCAGCATGAGAATTGCTATTCTATATGGATACTTAGGTTTTTTCATAAACAATCATATCAAATAAAATTTAATGGTCTAATTATTAAATTTGCGATCTTTTGAAACAGTCAATTGTATTTTTGAGCAAACATGCAATAGTCATGGGTCCCACACCACCAGGTACTGGTGTTAAAGCTTTAGCATTTTTTGAAACTTCGTCGAACGCTACATCACCCACAATTCCTTTATCAGTTTTATTTATACCAACATCAATAACTATCGCATCTTTCTTAATCCAGTCACCTTTAACAAGCTCTGGAATTCCAACTGCAGCAACAATAATATCTGCTTCCAAGCATTCAACTTTTAAATCTTTTGTTTTTGAATGCGTGATAGTTACTGTGCAGTTTTCCTTTAAGAGAAGTTGGGTCATAGGCTTACCATTTAAGTTGGACCTTCCAACTATAACTGCTTTTTTCCCACTCAAGTTTGGTTCAATTCTTTTTATTAATAAGTAGCATCCCAAAGGTGTACAGGGTATTGAGCTTTCATAGCCTGATGAAAGGTTACCAACATTCATTGGATGAAAACCATCAACATCTTTTGAGGGATGAATGGCCTCAATAATTTTTTGCTTATCAATTTGTTTTGGAAGAGGTAATTGAACTAAAATTCCTGAAACTGTTTCATCTTTATTTAATTCATCAATTTTTTTTAATATCACTTTTTCTTCTACTGTATCTGGATATTTGATTACATCGGACTTTAATCCAACTTCATTGGCTGATTTTTCTTTATTTCGAACATAAATTTGGCTTGGAGTTAAATCACCAATTAAGATAACTGTTAATCCTGGTACCTTGTTATACTTTTCTTTCAAATCAGAAACTTCTTTTTTAAGTTCCTCTCTAAGTTCTGCAGCAGCTTTTTTTCCATCAATTAAAATCATATAATTTAGAATATCATTGGTGCAATGTAAAGCTTCATACACATTTCTACAAACCAAATCAATAAAAGTAAAATTACAGGTGATATATCTAATGAACCTAAATTGGGTAAAAAACGCCTAATTTTATTTAATATAGGATCAGTAAGGCGATAACTAAATTCTAAAATAGAATAAACAAATCTATTTTGAGTATTTAAGATATTAAAAGCTACTAACCAACTAACAATTACATTAGCAATAACGACATAAGAATAAAGTTTTAGTATTTGTAAAACCAAGTAAAAAATGGCTATCATTTTTTCTCGATATAAATTGAGGAACTTGGAAAAGCAAATGAGGCTTTATTTTTTTCAACAATTTGCTTAATTTCTATCGCCAATCTTTCCTTCACCGAAAGCCAATCATTCCAACTGTTCGTTTTAGTAAAACAACGAACATACATATCTATAGAGCTATCGGAAAATTTATCTACTCTAACAGCTATCCCAATATTTACATTAAAATCCTCACTTTTTTTAATATGATCCTCGATTTGGTCTCTTATTGTTTTTAATTGATCAACTGTAGTGTCATATTGAAGAGTGATAATCCAACTTATAAGCCAATTTGAAGTTTCACTTACATTAACGACTGCATTTTCAGCAAATTGAAAATTAGGTATTATTGCCAAAGATTTATCAAATTTTCTTATGGTCGTTGATCGAAATCCAATTTTTTCAACTATACCTTCAATGATTCCATCAACTGAAATCCAATCACCAATTTTAAATCGTTTTTCAACTAGAACCAAAATACCTGAAATTAAATTTTTAAATAAATCCTGTGCACCTAATGCAACTGCGACACCAAATAAGCCTAGTCCTGCAATTATTGGACCTATTTTTATACCCCAAAGTTCTAAAACTGCTGCGAGACCTAAAATAAATATTAATATTTTTAATGATTTTATAATCCATCCAATAAGTTCTCTTGTTAATAACTTGTCTAGACCACTTAAAATATATGAAACTGGCTC
>CACLEQ010000011.1:0-24372 GCA_902605995.1 uncultured Pelagibacteraceae bacterium | reverse complement strand
TCTGTTAGATAACTTATCTATCTTAAAGTTTATTTCTTCAAATTTGTTTGTAAGCATTTGAAATTGATTTTCTATATCTGAGAGTTTTAAAAGATGTCTTGTTAGAACATCCTCAGAATTATCATCAATTGAATCAAAACTATTTGTCTGGTTGTTTATTTGAGATGAAGTAGAGTAAACAGCTTTTTCAAGAGTTTTTAAATCTTTTCGGATTGTATCCAACGTTTCATATATATTATGATTGTCAGCAAATGCATAAAAGAAAGTATAGAAAAAAAAATAAATTGTTAAATTAAATAAGATAATTATTTTTTTTAATGACAATATCATTATTAATTTTATGGTTAAAATAATGGCAAAAAAAAGACCCCCAATAATTTTTTGATTGAGGGTCTTTCAAATTTAAATTAGTTCGCCTTGACAGTAACTGATCTTCTATTTTTTGACCAAGCTAAAGGATTAGATCCAGAGTCAACTGGTCTTTCCTTGCCATAACTTAAAACAGAAATTCTGTCTGATGAGATTCCATAAGTCATCAAATAATCTTTTGCTGCATTTGCTCTTCTTTCACCTAAAGCTAAATTGTATTCTCTTGTACCTCTTTCATCGGCATGACCCTCTAATACAATTGTAATTTCAGAATTTTTTCTTAACCAAGCTGCTTGCTTTCTAAGAGTTTCTCTTGAGGCAGTAGTAAGAACAGACTCATTAGTTGCAAAAAATACCCTATCAGGAACTCCCGAAGCCAAATATTCAACAGTATCTGTGCCAGTATAAACATCCCCTTGCATTTGACCGGTAGACTTTTTTTGAGTTGCACATGCTGAAAGTGCAAGGCAAGCGAAAGTTATTAAAAAAGCATTTTTTAGAATTTTATTTAATTTCATTATTGCTCCTTGATAAATATTTCTTAAGTTAACTTTTTCACAACTAATTAGATGTTTCAAGTTAAAAAATCAAGATAATAGTGTCTAATTACTCAATAATGATGACCATGATGGGTCTGATGCGTCTGTTGAAGTGGTTACTAGCCTTTCGTTATACCCCGTCAAATCAATTGACCATAATTTTGCAGAAAAACCTTCTCCTTTATCATTTGTTTTTGTTTCTCTGTAAAAAATTAAGACTCTTCCATTGGGCGACCATGATGGTGCTTCCTGATAGAAATTTTCTGTAAGCAGTCTCTCTCCACTACCATCAATTCTCATAACACCGATATAGAATTTTCCTTTATGTAATTTTGTAAATGCAATTAAGTCACCTCTTGGAGACCAAACAGGCGTACCATACAATCCTTTACCAAAAGATATTCTTTTAACACCTGTGCCATCACTTTTCATTATATAAATTTGCTGATAACCACTTCTGTCTGAGTTAAAACAAATATATTTTCCATCTGGAGAATAAGACGGTGATGTATCAATTGATGGATGATTGGTAATTTTTTCAACAATTCTATTTTCCAAATCCATCGTATAAATTTCTGAATTCCCATCTTTAGCAAAACTCATAATTATCTTTTTACCATCAGGTGAAAATCTAGGTGCAAAAGTCATACCAGGAAAATCTCCCACGACTTCTTGCATTCCTGTTTCTATATCTAAAAGATAAACTCTAGGTAAATTTCTAAAGTAGGACAAGTAGGTAACCATTTGACTTGTAGGATTAAACCTTGGAGTTAAGACAAGCTCATTTCCTAAAGTAAGAAATTTATTATTTGCGCCATCTTGATCCATTATAGCTAATTTTTTTATCCTTCTTGTTTTTGGTCCCTCTTCAGCTACATAAATAATTCTTGTATCAAAATAACCCTCTTCCCCTGTCAAACGTTCATAAACTTTATCTGTAATAATATGTCCAACCCTTCTCCAATTTGATGGAACTGTTGTAAAAGCTAAAGCCATCATTTCTTTACCTGCGAGAACATCCCATAATCGAAATTCTACTCTTAATTTATCATTTTGAAATTTAACTTTTCCTGTAATTAGTGCTTGTGCTTTAATTAAATTCCAATCCTCAAATCTTGGTTTTAAATTAGCAATATCTGGTGCCTGTAAAAAAGCATCTTTATTAAGAGGATTAAAAAGTCCAGATGTTTTTAAATTCTTTTCTACGATTAAAGATATTTCTGAGCCAATATTTTCTTTTTTAAGAATACTATTAAATTTTTTTTTTGAGTCTTCATCAATTGATAAAGGGGATACAGCAATTGGAAGTGGATTAAGATTTCCTCTCGTAATATCTACCTCGATCAAAGCAAGTGCAGTTGTTGGTATCATATATATAATAAATAAAATGATAAGATTTCTCATAAAGATATTCTATCCCTCTAACATTTCTCTTGCATCAAAATTTAGTTGTAATTCTTTCCATCTTTCATAACCAGTTGTTGGAACTCTTAAAGGCTGGCATAGTTTTATTGCTCTTAAAGCACTTTCGGCTAAAACCTTATAAAAACCTTGACCAGGTTTATTCATTCTCGCATGATCCAAAATCTCTGACTCTTGAATTGTTCCATCTGGATTGAGTTGAAGTTTAATTCTTACTAATAAATTTTCATTGTAAGGTAGACCTAAAGGAATACTCCAACAACCAAATATTTGAGCTTTTAAAGCATCCTCTTCACTCAAAGATAAAGCCGCATTCTCAACATTTTTTTTTTGATCTTGTGTAATTTTGTTATTTTTTTTTATAGTTTCAGCACTTTCAACTTTAGATTTGTCAATTAAGGCTGCAACGCTATTTGGATCAAATAACTCTTTTTTTTCAAATTCAGAAACTTGCTTGACCTCGTTATTAATTTTTTCTGGATTTTGTTTATCTTCTTTTATTTTCTCAACCTTTTTAGGCTTATCATCTGGCATTGGAACTGCATCTGGTTTAATTTTCTTTACTTTTTTTGGGGGAGCTTGTTCAGATACTAACTTTTTTTCTTTCTCTTTGATTTTTTCAATAATTTTTTTTGCTTTAGGAGCAAATGGAATATTTGTTTTATCTGTGATCTGTATTAATTCTACTGACACTATCGGAGGTAGATCGATTGGTTTTTTTGGTAAAAAAGGTAAGCTAAAAGCTGTAATCATAATTAAAATTAGATGTGACGCAGAAGAAATAATTATACTTCTATTCACTTTTTACCTTTCTTTATATGGCTCAGATATAAGTGCTACTTTTGTAAAACCAGAACCAGAAAGAAGACCCATAATTTCTAGAACTCTCCCGTAATTAATAGTTTTATCACCCCTTACATAAATTCTTGTGTCGGTTCTATTTTTTGAAACAGCCAAAACTTTTGCAATAATTTTTTCATATTCAACTTTTGACTCTTGAATATAAATTTCACCTTTTGAATTAATTGTTAGAGTTAATGGTTCAGCTTCCTCGGGAAGTGAGTCTGCTGAACTTTCTGGTAAATCAACTTGTACACCCACAGTTAGTAAAGGAGCGGTGACCATAAAAATAATCAAAAGTACCAACATCACATCCACAAATGGAGTTACATTTATTTCGCTAATGGGTTCTTTTGAGGAACGATTTAATCTAAATGCCATCTTAAATTATAGTTAAAAATCTTTTTGAAAAATTTTCTAACTTTTGAGAGTATTTTATCGAATCATTATTAAATTTATTATAAGCAACTACCGCTGGTATAGCGGCCAACAAACCTAATGCAGTTGCAAAAAGTGCTTCTGCTATTCCAGGCGCAACTATTGCTAAACTAGTATTTCTCGAAATTGCAATTGATTGAAAAGAGTTCATAATTCCCCAAACCGTACCAAATAAACCTATAAATGGGGCTGTTGATCCAACAGTTGCTAAAAATGTAAAACCTTTTCTAATTTTAGACAACTGCTTTTCAATTCCCGTCTCTAGCATAGTAGTCATTCTATCGTTTAAATCTGTTCTAGATCTTCTCTTTAATAAATTTTGCATCGCATCTTTAAATATTAATGCCATTGGATCTTGAACGTTTGCTGGTAAATTATTATAAAAAGTTTCTGCAGATTTAGAATTCCAAAACTTTGTTTCGAACTCTTCAGTAGTTTGGTCTATTTTTTTGAACAATCTGTATTTTTCGATTATTACTGCCCATGAATATATAGAGCAAGCTATTAACATTATGATCACTGACTTAACTACTATATCGGCTCTAATAAATAAATTAATTAAAGAAAAATCAGCACTTGAGGCTAACCCTACTGCTTGAGATGTGATATCAGCTTCCATATCGTCTTCTCACACTTAAATGTGTCATGATTTTGTCTTAATATTTTGAGCTATTCGTAAATTTTGTAAGTTTCATAATAAAAACTTGCTATCAGGATCGCATCTGCTTTATTTGAATCTTTCTTTCTTGATAATTGAGATGAAAAATAAGGAAATATTTCTATTGCTCTTGTTCTGCTGGCATCTTTCTCAGAATTTAAAAGATTAAAATATTTTTTCCATTTTGCAGGCCTAACAAAATACATGGGAAGTTGCATTGCGGTACAAATACCCTTTAAAATTCCAAACGATTGTCCAAAATTAAACATACTAGTAACCCCTTGACCAGGCATTGCAGAAACGTGTTCAATCACAACTCTAATCTGATTTTTTTCAAATTGTTTAATTATTTTGGTTATTTCATTATAAACTTGCGAACCATTTACTTGTTTTTTATTTTTTTTTCCATCTGTCATTATAGGCATTTCAATAACGTCTAGGATTTTTCCACTATCTAAAAAACAAATTGAACCAGAAATTCCAGGATCTATACCTATTATTAACATAATTTAATTTACTAATTCAGCATTAGAATAAACATTTTGAACATCGTCATTATCTTCAAGTAATTCAAAGAAATTTAACAAATGTTCATTTTTTTCTTTGGAAATTTTTACATTATTGAGTGGCACCCATTCAATTTCTGTTGATATGAAATTATTAATTTCTTTTTCTAACTCTTTTTTAACATCATAAATTTTACTGATAGGACATTGTATTTCGTGAAAATCATTCTCTGATTTACATTCGTCAGCTCCAGCATTGGTGGCTAGCTCAAAAATTTTATCATCAGAAATCTCTTTTTTATCGATCTTTATTACTCCTAATTGATTAAAATTATGAGAAGCAGAACCTTGGGTTCCTAGATTTCCGCCTGCTTTTTGAAAAATAGTTCTAATACTTGATGCTGTTCTATTTCTATTATCTGTTAATGCTTCTATTATTACTGCTACTTTTTCTGGTCCAAAGCCCTCATATCTTAAATTTTCAAAATTAGACTCTGTATTAACTGAAGATTTATCGATTGCTCTTTCTATATTTTCTTTGGGCATATTTGCTGATCTTGCAGCTTGAACAGCAGATCTTAATCTTGGATTCATTGCTGGATCTTTATCCCCAAGTTTTGCTGCAACAGTAATTTCTTTTGACAACTTTGAAAAAATTTTAGATCTTTGTTTATCAGCTTTACCTTTTTTATGTTTTATTCCTGCCCAATGAGAATGCCCTGCCATAAACTAATTAAGTATTTTTAAGCTGACCTCCAAAAACATAGCTTTCAATTTTATTTGCTAAACCAGTTTTTATATCACAATCAACAATAACTCCACTTAAAGTAGCATCACCAGTCGCCGGATAATGTTTAGTCGACTCTTTTTTCATAAATCTGCTTAAAGAGTTGTCTTTATTCATTCCAATAACTGAGTCATAATCACCACACATACCTGCATCTGTTTGATAAGCTGTCCCATTTTTCAAAATTCTCGCATCATTTGTAGGAATGTGTGTGTGTGTTCCAACAACTAGAGTAGCTTTTCCATCAAAAAAATGTCCTATCGCATTTTTTTCGCTTGTGATTTCTCCATGAAAGTCAACAACTAGAAAATCATAATCGTCTTTAAGTTTGTACTCATTTAAAAATTTTTCTGAAATCTCAAATACATCATCACATTTTTTCATAAAAACATTCCCCATTAAATTTAAAACACCGATTTTTATTTTTTTTTCATTTTGAAAAACTTCAAATCCTTTACCTGGCGCTGGCTCAAATAAATTTTTGGGGCGAAGCAACCTGCTTTCTTTATCAATAAAGTTCATTATATCTTTTTGATCCCAAACATGATTACCAGTAGTAATGACATCAACACCACATTTAAAAAAGTCCTCACAGATTTCCTTAGTTAATCCAACGCCTGAGTCAGATGCATTTTCTCCATTTACGATTATAAAATCAATTTTATTCAATTCTTTTTGGCTTAAAAGATTATTCAATATTTTTGAACAACCAGTATTACCTACCACATCTCCTAAAAATAAAATTCTCATATAAAATTTTTTTCTGTTACAATATAATCTAGTTTCATATCATATTTTCTAGTTGGTATTTTTTTTACTTTTTGAAAAGAATAAGCTAACCCAATTAATATAATTTTTTTGTTTTTTTTTACTTTTTTAATGTACCTATCATAATAACCACCTCCGTAACCTATTCTATTTAAATGATTATCAAACGCTACAATTGGTACTAAAAGGATATTTGGGTGACTAATTCGATTTGATGTAGGTTCAGGTATTCCAAATTTATTTATTGATAGAGGTTCTTTAGTTGACCAGAATAAAAATTCCATTTGATTATTTTTCTTTATTTTTGGTAGAGATATTTGATAACCAAGTTTTTCAAGTTTATTTAAAATTTTAATTGAATCAGCTTCATGATTATATGGATAATAACCACCAATTATTTTTTTATTTACTTTATCTTTTTTTAATATTTTTAAAATAAAGCTGAAATTTATATTTAAACATTTATTGTTATTTAGTTTTCTAATTTTTAATAATTTTTTTCTGATCTCAGATTTATTCACAGGAATTTACTTAGATAAATTTTCTGATTTTGCTTTTTCAACAAAACTTGAAATTTCATTGGCAGCTTCATCAATTAATTTCTCATAGCTTTTTTTATTTATCTCAATTTCATTTTTCAATTTAAGATGATCTTTATTCAATAAACTTATTTCGTGTTCTTTCTTATCTCTGTACTCATGAATCAAAGACTTGAGTTCTCTAAATTTATTAGAAAGATCCTTTAACTCCTCTTTTTTTTGATCTACTTTTTTTTTAGTTTCGTAATATTCATCCATTATTTTTACAGCAGTAATTAGTAAAAGTTTATTTTCTCCTAAATTTCCAAGATCATTTTTCAGATTGTTGAATTTTTGATTAATTTGAATGAGTAATTCCTCTAGCTGTTCTTCCTGACCATCTTCGCAAGATAACAAAAATTCTTTACCATTAAATTTTATACTTACGTTTGCCATTTATCTACCTCTTCTAATAAATTATCTGTTTCTTGATTTAATTCATCAATTTTTTCAGAAAACTCAATATTTTTTTTTTTTTCAGTTTTTTGTTGATTTTGTAATTCACCCAATTTTTTACTTAAAACTTCGTAATCACTAATTAAACTTTTATATTTTTCCTCTATATCTTGTTTTTCAATTTCTAATTGATTTTTTTGGTTATTTAGACTCTCCATGTTTTTTTTTAGGTCAGGGTTTTTTAAATTTAAGTTTTTTAATTTTGCTAACGCTGAATTAAGTTTTTTTTCTTTTTCGATTACAGAATTCATATATATATATTTATATTATTAAATAGAATCTTCTTAGTCTAGACAGGATAATTGCTTGAGTAAACTTTATAAAGAATTAGCGAATTGTATAAGATTTTTGTCTATTGATGCGGTTCAAAAAGCTAATTCAGGACATCCGGGTATGCCTATGGGTATGGCTGATGTTGCAACAGTACTTTTTAAAGATTTTTTAAAATTTAATCCAAAAAATCCAAACTGGATTAATAGAGATAGATTTGTTCTCTCAGCAGGACATGGTTCTATGCTACTTTACTCACTCCTCTATTTAACGGGTTATAAAAGCATTTCTTTAAAAGACATAAAAAAATTCAGACAATTAAATTCAATATGTGCAGGTCATCCTGAATATCATCCCAACTCTGGTATTGAAACTACAACAGGTCCTTTAGGACAAGGAATTTCTAACGCAGTTGGTTTTGCAATTTCAGAAGAAATTTTGAAAAAAAAATTGGGCAAAAAAATTATCAATCATAAAACTTATGTTTTAGCAGGTGATGGTTGCTTAATGGAGGGAATAAGTCATGAGGCTTTAAGTCTCGCTGGACACCTAAAGCTTAAAAACCTAATATTACTTTTTGATAATAATTCAATTTCAATTGATGGTCCAACTAGCTTAACAATATCTGATGATCATGAAAAAAGATTTAAGAGCTATGGTTGGAATTATTTTAAAATTAATGGACATAATTATAAGGAAATATCAAAAGCTCTAGAAAAAGCACAAAAATCAAAAAAACCTGTAGCAATCTCTTGTAAAACAACTATTGGATATGGATCTCCAAATAAGAGTGGTAAAGCTTCATCTCATGGCAGTCCATTAGGTGAAGATGAAATAAGACTAGTTAGAAAAAAATTAAACTGGCCACATAATACTTTCGTAATTCCAAAAAACTTAATAGATCAATGGAGATCAATAGGTAAAAAAGCATCAATTAAAGCTGAGAAGAATAAAAAAAAATTTTCTCTTAGATTTAATCGAAACGTAGATAGCATCAACGCTGCAATAGACAGGGCAAAATCAGATTACTTAAAAAATTTACAACCAATAGCTACTAGAAAATGTTCAGAGAAATTTTTGGAAATTGCATCCAAACTTCCAAACTTAATTGGTGGATCAGCAGATTTAGCAGGATCAAATAATACCAAAACCAAAAATCATAAAATTATTCAATCAAATGATTTTTCAGGAAATTATATTCATTACGGAGTAAGAGAACACGCAATGTGTGGTATAATGAATGGTATCTCACTTCATAGTGAGCTTATTCCTTACAGCGGAACCTTTTTAATATTTAGCGATTATTGTAAACCATCAATAAGACTTGCGGCTATGATGAAACAAAAAGTTATTTATGTTTTTACACATGACTCTATTGGTCTTGGAGAAGATGGTCCAACCCATCAACCTATAGAACAATTGACTAGTTTACGATCAATACCAAATTTAAATGTTTTCAGACCTTCTGACTTAATAGAAACTTTTGAGTGTTGGCAAATGGCGTTAAATAGCAAAAGTTCACCAAGTGTAATAGCTCTAACAAGACAAAGCTTAAATCCAGTTCGTACAAAAAAATCATCAAAAAATCTGTCTATTGCTGGGGCTTATGAAGTTTTAAGAACAAGTAATAGAATAAGTTTAACAATTATAGCAACAGGATCTGAAACTAATCTTGCAATAGACGTTAGTCATAAATTAGCCACAGATGGCATTTACTCAAAAGTAATATCAATGCCTTGCCAGGAATTATTTGATCGACAAAGTAAAATCTACAAAGATAAAATTTTAAATGAAACCAAGCTTGTAATTTCTATAGAGGCCTCCGAAACTAATTATTGGAAAAAATATACTGGCAGCAAAGGGCTTAATTTTGGAATTGATGATTTTGGAAAAAGTGCACCTTATAAGGATATATATAATCACTTTGGATTAAATTCTGAGATTATAGTAAAAAAAATTAAAAAAAAATTATGACAATCAAAGTTGGAATTAATGGAATGGGTAGAATAGGAAGAATGATTGTTCGATCAATTATCGAGAACAAAAATAAAAATATAGAAATTAAATACATCAATAATAGAACTAATTCTGAAACATGCTCATCTCTGTTAAAATATGACTCTATTCATGGAAAATTTAACGCGGAAATAAATTTTGATGAAAATCATGTTATTATCAATAAAAATAAAATTTCATTTGGTCAAGAAACAGATTTAAAGAATATTCATTGGAATAAATATGGTGTGGATTACGTTTTAGAATGTACAGGTAAATTTAACTCGAAAGAAAAATTATTAACACATATTAATAACGGTGCAAAAAGAGTTATAGTTTCTGCTCCGTGTAAAGATGCTGACAAAACTATTGTATATGGAGTAAATGAGACTGAATTAAAAAAAGAGGATAAGATTATATCTGCTGCTTCTTGCACAACTAATTGTCTTGCCCCTGTAGCTCATGTTTTAAATGAAAATTTCGAAATCGAAAAAGGGTTTATGACCACCATTCATTCCTATACAAGTGACCAAAGAATATTAGATAATTCTCATAAAGACCCAAGGAGAGCTAGATCGGCCAGCCAGTCTATTGTGCCAACTTCAACAGGTGCATCTAAAGCGATTGGTGAGATTATACCTTCGCTAAAAGGTAAATTAGAGGGTGTGGCAATGAGAGTCCCTACACCTAATGTCTCATTAATTGAACTGGTCTTTTGTACAAAAAAAGACATTACGATTGATAAGATTAATTTAGCATTTCAAAACTTCAGCAAAAAAAATAAAATTCTTGAAAGCACAAAAGAAAAACTTGTATCAGTTGACTTTAATCATAATCCTGCATCTTCAATTGTTGATGAAAGTTTAACAAAGGTGGTGGGTAAAAATATGGGCAAAATTTCTGCCTGGTATGATAATGAATGGGGTTTTTCAAATAGAATGTGTGATATTGTAAAATATCTTTATAATAATTCTTAATGAACAGTATTAAAGATTATGAAAATCTTAGAAGTAAGAGAGTTTTATTAAGATTAGATCTAAACGTCCCTTTTAAAAATGGTAACATTGCCGATGAAACCAGAATAATAAAAATTATTCCAATTCTTAAATTTTTAATAAAAAAAAATTCAAAAATTTTAATAATTTCTCACGTTGGACGTCCTAAAGGCAAAGTAGATAAGGGCCTTTCCCTCAAGCCAATTTGTGAATACTTAGAAAAAAAGATTCAAACAAGAATTAGCTTTATAAACGATGATATTTTAAAAATTAAACGAGATGATTTATTTAAAGAACCTGAGGTAAAAGTTGTCTTTTTTGAAAATATAAGATTTTATGCAGAAGAAGAAAAAAATGAATTAAATTTTTCAAAACACCTAGCTAGTTTTGCAGATTTATTCGTAAATGATGCTTTTTCTTGTTCACACAGAGCTCATGCTTCAGTCTGCAAAATTACAGAATTTCTTCCATCATTTGCTGGATTACAACTAGAGACTGAAGTAAATGCTTTAAAAAAAGTTACTATTGAAATCAAAAAACCAATTACTTGTATTATCGGTGGATCTAAAATTTCTTCAAAAATCAATATAATCAAAAATTTAATACCTAAATTTAACAACATAATCTTTGTTGGGGGTATGGCTAACAATATTCTAAGCTACAAGGGTAACAAAATTGGAAAATCAATTAATGAAGAAAATTGTGAAAATATAATAAAAGAAATTTTTGATATTTCAAAAAATCAATTTTGTGAAATTACTTATCCAGAAGATGTCTTAATAGGTAAAAGCACAGATGGCGATGCTCAAACAAAAGATCTTAAAGACATAACGGATGACGATTTAATCTTAGACGTGGGACCAAAAACACTTAAAAAAATAAAGAATATTATTGAAAATAGTCAAACAATTCTTTGGAACGGTCCTGCTGGGTATTTTGAAAATCCAAATTTTGCTAAAGGTAGCTTTGAGATTGCAAAAACAATTATTAAAAAGAATCAAGACAATTCAATTTATTCTGTTGTTGGTGGTGGAGATACAGTTGCTGTCATCAATCAACTAAATGCAATTAAAGATTTTAATTTTGTTTCAACTGCTGGTGGTGCTTTTTTAGAATATCTTGAAGGAAAAGAACTTCCTGGTATAAAAGCTCTTAATTAAAATGTCAGAACTAAATAATACAGCATTAAAAATTTTAGAAAACGGCAAAGGAATTTTGGCTGCAGATGAAAGCACTCTGACAATGTCTAAAAGATTGGACAGTGTAAATGTCCCCTCTACATCAGAAAATAGATTGTTGTTCAGAGAAACACTTTTCAGTTCATCCTCAATGAAAGAGTGTATTGGAGGTGTAATTCTTTATGATGAAACAATAAGACAAATTTCATCAAAAAAAAGTACAATTCCAGAATTAATTTTAAGCATGGGTTCATTTCCAGGTATCAAAGTAGATACAGGTGCGAAAATTTTAGCAGGATCCCCGGACGAAAAAATTACAGAAGGTCTTGATGGATTAAGAGAAAGATTGCAAGAATATTATAAATTAGGTGCAAAATTTACTAAATGGAGAGGTGTTTATAATATAACCGAAAATTATCCAAGTAAACTTTCAATACATTCTAATGCGCACGCGTTAGCAAGATATTCTGCACTAGTTCAAGAATGTAATATGGTTCCAATAGTTGAGCCTGAGGTTTTAATGGATGGAAATCATTCTGCTAAGGAGTGTTTAGAAAAAACTTCTGAGGTTATTAAAAGATGCTTTGAAGAACTAATTTTACATAAAGTAGATTTGCAGGGGATAATACTCAAGCCAAATATGATTTTAGCAGGAGATAAATCTAAAGAAGAAATTAATAATGAGGAAGTAGCAAAATTAACTTTGGAATGTTTAAAATCCTCAGTACCCTCAGAGGTTCCAGGTATAGCTTTTCTATCTGGAGGTCAGTCCGAAATAGAAGCAACAAAAAATTTGAATTTAATCAATAAACACAATAATACTGGCTTTATAATGAGTTATTCTTATGGCAGGGCTCTTCAACAAGGTGCCTTAAAGTATTGGTCTAAAGACATGAAGGATATCGAAGGCACTCAGCAGATTTTTAACCACCGAGCTAAAATGAATACATTGGCTGCTCAAGGAAAATGGTCAAAGGATCTTGAGATATAATAAAAAAAAATTTATCTATCTAATATCTCCAACTAAGATTGAAACAAATTTTTTTAAAGATTTAAATGAGGTATTAAAACAAAAAAAAACAAGTTTTTTTCAGCTACGACTTAAAAAAATTAGTTTTAAAAAAAAATTAATGATCGGACGTAAAATTCAAAAAATCTGTAAAAAATTTAAAGTAAAATTCTTAATCAACGATGATGTATACCTAGCAAAAAAGTTAAATGCTGATGGATGTCACCTTGGTCAAAGAGATATGAATATCATGGATGCAAGAAAATTAATTGGAGAAAAGATAATTGGAATTACCTGTCATAATTCAATTAAACTAGCGAAGACTGCGATAAAAAATAAAGCGGACTATTTAGCTTTTGGGGCTTTTAATTCATCAAAAACAAAAAAAGTAGAATATAGAGCATCAATGAGTTTACTCAAAAAAGCTCGAAGGCTCACAAATATCCCAATTGTTGTAATTGGTGGTATTAACTACAACAATTATAAAAATCTTTTGTTGAATAAGGCAAACTTTTTAGCTATCTCAGGCTATATTTGGAAAAATAAAAAACTTAAACCTAAGAATGCTATAAAAAAAATAATATGAAAATTAATGCAGGTGAAATTAGAGTGGGTATGTTGCTAGAATATAAAAATGATTTATGGCAGGTGCTTAAAACACAGCATGTAAAACCAGGAAAAGGTGGGGCATTTGCACAAGTGGAGATGAAAAGTGTAAACAAAAATACCAAACTTAATGAAAGATTTAGATCTAGTGAGGCAGTTGAAAAAGCCTCTTTAGAGGAGACTAAATTTAATTATTCTTATGAAAATCAAGAAAATTATTTTTTTATGAATCCTAAAACTTTTGAACAAACAGAAATTCAAAAAGATTTGATAGGTGAAAAAGGGAAATTGTTAACTGAAAACCTTGAGGTAACCATTAGTTTTTATAATGATAATCCTATTTCTTTAGATTTACCAAATCAAGTAAATTGTAAAATTGAAAGCACAGATGCTTCATTAAAAAGACAAACAGCTTCATCATCCTATAAACCTGCAATTTTAGAAAATGGTTTGAATATTCAAGTTCCACCTTTTATAGAACCAGGAGATAATGTTGTAATAGATACAAGAAATCTCGAGTACATCAAAAAAATTTAATTTATGAATTCTATCTCTGCAAATCTAAATGTGATGATAAAAGCATGTGAAAAAGCATCTAAAATCTTAATAAGAGATTTTGGGGAATTAGAGAAGTTACAAGTATCCAAAAAAGGACCCAAGGATTTTGTTACTAATTCTGATATCAAAGCAGAAAAAATAATTATTGAGGAATTAAAAAAAGCAAGACCAAACTACTCAATAATTAGTGAGGAAAATGGAGTTGAAAAAAATAAAGATATTTTTAATTCTTGGATAATTGATCCTATTGATGGCACAATTAATTTTTTACATGGAATACCACATTTTGCAATATCCATTGCCTTAAAATCAAATGATGAAATTATATGTGGATTAATTTTTGATCCTATTAAAGATGAAATGTTTTATGCTGAAAAAAATAATGGAGCTTTTTTCAACAACCAGCGAATAAGAGTCTCAAAAAAAAATGATTTGGATGAATGTTTATTTGCTGTTGGAAAATTAAAAAAAGAACTAAACTTTACTTACAGAAGATCTGGATGTGCTGCACTTGATATTGCATATGTAGCTTCTGGGAGGCTAGATGGATATGCACAAAATAACTTGAATTTGTGGGATATAGCTGCAGGAATAATTTTAATAAAAGAGGCTGGTGGAATAATTAATGATATTGATCTTAATAGTATTAAGAATATAAAAGTTTTGGCTTCATCAGCAGAAATTAACTCTAAATTTATTGGAAAACTGGGTAACTTTTAATTGTTTTAAAAATTTCTTTTGCTATAAGTCTCGAAATGAAAAAAAAAATACATCCTAATTACCATACTATAAAAGTTGAGATGACCGATGGGTCACAATTTGATACAAGGTCTACTTGGGGCGCAGAGGGTGATGTTCTTAAATTAGAAATTGATCCAAAATCACACTCTGCTTGGACAGGGGGAAAACAAAAGCTAATGGATAAAGGCAGAATAAGTAAATTCAATAAAAAATTTCAAAATTTCAAAACAGATAAAAAAAACTAATGTCAAATGCACCTTTAATGCCTATGGCTACAGCTGTATGGCTTGTCGAGAATACGACACTAACTTTTAAACAAATAGCTGATTTTTGCAAATTACATGAAGTAGAAGTACAAGGAATAGCGGACGGCGAGGTTGCTAAAGGTATAAAAGCATATAATCCAATAATATCTGGCCAACTTTCTCGGGAGGAAATTGAGTTATCATCTAAAAATGAAAATAGACCACTAGAAATAAAAGGTTCTGACATTGAAATTTCTAATGATGAAAAAAAGATTAAAAGATATGTTCCACTATCAAAGAGACAAGATAAACCAGACTCTGCTCTTTGGTTAATTAAACAACACAGTATTTTAAAAGACTCACAAATTGCTAAACTAGTTGGTATTACAAAAAATTCTGTTACTTCAATAAGAAATAAAAGTTATTGGAATTATAATAATTTAAATCCTAAAGATCCTGTTGCTCTTAATTTATTTTCGCAAAAAGATTTAATTGATGCCTTAGAAAAAGCTGATAGAAGAATAAAAAAAGAAAAAAAACTTAAGGAAAAGCTGAAACAACTTTAAATCATGAATAAAATTAATAGACATCAAATTTTAAAAATGTTAATTAAACAAATTCTTGGAGGTAGTTATTAAGATAGATGTAAAAGATAATAATGTCGAACAAGCTTTGAGGCTTTTAAAAAGAAAGCTTCAAAGAGATGGCTTTTTTAAAGTGATTAAACTAAAAAATAATTACGAAAAACCTTCGGAGAAAAAAAAAAGAATACTTCAAGAAAATATTAAAAGGGTGAAGAAGTTAAACAAACTTAAGAATAGAATTTAAAAAATCGCGGGGTGGAGCAGTCTGGTAGCTCGTCAGGCTCATAACCTGAAGGTCGGCGGTTCAAATCCGTCCCCCGCAACCAAAAATGAAGTTAGATAAATTGTTCAAAAATCAAGAATATATTTCTTATCTAATAGTTCTATTTTATTCATTGATATTTTTTTTTTTTATACAAGACCCATTTGAGAATATATTTGTTAATTATGATCAAGAATTTTGGAATACTTACAATTCATTACTAATTTATTCTGGATTAGAACAAGAGAAATTTGATGAACCTGGTCATATTAATTATTTGTTATTTGCTACATACTTAAAGTTAATAAATCTTTTCCAAATAATAAATGTCCCGACTATAGATATACTCAACCAATCAAACAATGTCTCTGAAATATTCCAAGATCTAGTTTTTCACTCACGCCTTTTTGGTTTGATTATCAATTTTGTATTAACAATTTTTATCATAAAAATTTTCTTAAAATTTCATCCAAAAAATTTGATTTTAATTACTTTAATCTTATTAACATCCAATGGTTTTTTAACTCACATATCACAATATCGTGTTGAGCCTATGACATTATTATTATTTCTAATTGCAACTTATATTTTAATTGATTTAATTAAAAGTAAGGAAAAAATTTTTTTGAGATTGTTTTTTTTTAATTTTTTTTTAATTCTTTCAATAATCAATAAAGTACAAATAATTTTCTATATACCATTTTTTTTATTAATTTTATTGAATTTTCAAAAATACAATTTTTTTTTGTTAACAAATCTAATGAAATTAATCTCAAATAGAAAAAATTTGTCATATTTTTTAGTAAGTGCTTTATTAATTATATTTGCAATACTCATTAGGAGTGAACAAATCCATTCAACTATTTATCTAACATCTATGTATTTAATATTACTTTTAAGTTTTTACTCTCTTAAAGATGTTGGATATAATGAAAAAATATTTTATTTATTCAATATTTCACTTTTATTAGCATTTATTATAATTTATTATTTTGTAATAAATATTTCTTTTGGTGGAAAAAATACTTTTTGGGTTTTTTTTAAAATATCAAAAATTAGAGGTTACCTAGGTAGTTTAGAATTAGATCAAAAACATGATACGATTTTATGGATTAAAGATTTTGTATATTTTAGTTTATACAATTTAAAAAAATTATTTTTTGAAATAATTAGATTTAATTCAAATAACTTGATTGTATTTTTTGTTTTTTTTATAACTATACTCTCAGGAAAATTTAAAAAATACTTTAATTTGAATATATTCATAATTATATATTTAATTACTAAATTTATCACAACTTTCAGAGCAAATCATTTTTACTATGAAATTTACTTTGACTGGATTATACTACTTGGCTTAATAATTTTTTTAAATAATTTTAAAACAGAATCACATTTTAAAAATTTATTTCTAATTTTAATTATTTTTATTAATATCATAAATAATTTTAATACAAGCAATTTAACTCTAATAAATAGCGGCTCTTACAAAAAAGATATTTATTGTAGCAAAGATCAAATTTATTCTGAAATGGGGATTTGGACTTATTACTCTAAAAGAATTGAAAAAAAACAAATTTTAGAAATATGTAAAATTGAAAATTAAAGATTTTTTGTAATATCTTCTGTCATTTTTTTTGCATCTGCAAATAGCATCAAAGTATTTTCTTTGTAAAATAAATCATTATCAATCCCGGCATAACCAGGTGATAAACTTCTTTTTACAAATAGAACTGATTTACATTTTTCTACATCTAAAACAGGCATTCCATATATTGGACTTTGAGGGTCTGTTTTGGCGACGGGGTTAGTTACATCATTTGCCCCTATTACAAATGCTACATCTGCATTAGCAAAGTCATTGTTTATGTCCTCTAATTCAAAAACTTCATCATATGGAACGTTTGCCTCTGCTAATAATACGTTCATGTGACCTGGCATTCTTCCAGCTACTGGATGTATTGCGTAAGAGACTTTAATTCCATTTTTTTTTAATGTATCGACCATTTCTCTCAAAGCATGTTGTGCTTGCGCAACTGCCATTCCATACCCTGGAACAATAATTACAGACGAAGCATTCTTCATTAAAAAGGCCGCATCATCTGCATTACCACTTTTTACAGGCTTTTGCTCTTTACTCTGGGTTTTTGAAACTTGATCCGTCCCACCGAACCCACCTAAAATAACATTAAAAAAAGATCTATTCATTCCTTTGCACATTATGTAAGAAAGTATAGCCCCTGATGAACCAACTAAAGCTCCTGTGATTATCAAAGCAGTATTTTCTAGTGTAAAACCTATCCCAGCTGCAGCCCAGCCAGAGTAAGAATTTAACATCGAAATAACCACGGGCATATCTGCCCCACCAATTGGAATTATAATTAAGAAACCAATTAAAAAAGATACAGCAATTAAAATCCAAAAGAAATTTGATGATTGCGTTTTACACAAAAAATAAACTAAAAAAATTATAGATATTAAAATCAACGCATTAAGGAGATGCTGACCTTTAAAAGTTATAGGAGCGCCAGACATTATTCCTTGTAGTTTTAGAAAAGCAATAATCGAACCTGAGAATGTAATAGCTCCTACGGCGGCACCTATCGACATCTCGATTAAACTAGCAAGTTTTATATTTCCAGGTGAACCAAGATTAAACGCACCTGGATTTATAAATGCTCCTATTGCAACAAAAACTGCTGCTAGTCCAACTAAGCTATGAAAACCTGCAACAAGCTCAGGCATCGCGGTCATTGGAATTTTATAAGCGATAAATGAACCAATAATTCCCCCTACTAGTAAAAAAATTAAAACATATAGAAAACCACTCGAAAAATTTCCTATAGATAAAAAAGTAATTACAACAGCAATAATCATGCCTATGATCCCAAAAAAATTTCCTTGCCTTGAAGTTTCCGGAGAAGATAAGCCTCTTAAGGCTAGTATAAATAAGACTCCTGAAATCAAATAAAAAATTGCTGATAAATTTGCTGACATTATTTTTTGACTTTCTTCTTCTTTTTATACATAGCCAACATCCTCTGGGTCACTAGAAAACCCCCGAATATATTTATGGCTGCCAAAGTAATTGCCAAAAATCCAAAAAAACTAGAAGTTGTAAAAACTTTTCCATCTATATTCGCTAAAGCAGCTATTATTGCGCCAACTATAATCACAGATGAGATAGCATTTGTTACAGACATTAAAGGGGTATGTAATGATGGAGTTACACTCCAAACTACATAATAACCTACAAAAATTGACAAAATAAAAATACTTAATCTGAATATAAAGGGATCTATTTCCATATTTATCTAATTAAAGTCTTATTTATTATTTCATCCTCTAAATTAATATTAATTTTTTTATTTTCTTTATCGTATAAATTCATAACAAAATTAAACACATTTTTAGCAAATAAACTAGATGCTGACGTTGGTAGCTTATTTAAAATATTTGTTTCACCCATTATTTTTACGCCATAATCAAAAATTTTTTCATCAACTTTAGTTAAAGCAGTATTCCCTCCCTGTATTGCTGCTAAATCGTAAATTACAGATCCAGGTTGCATATTTTTTATCATATCTTTCTTTATTATAACTGGGGCTTTTTTGCCAGGTATCAACGCAGTGCAAACTACAATATCAATTTTTTTTAAAGTATCAGCTAATAAATCTTCCTGTTTTTTTTTAAATTCATCAGATGCCTCTTTTGCATACCCGCCCTCGGTCTCAAGATTTTCAGCACCTTCAACCACTAAAAATTTACCACCTAAACTTTCAACTTGTTCTTTAGAAGCCATTCTAACGTCTGTTGCAAAAACTATAGCACCCATTCTTTTTGCTGTAGCTATAGCCTGTAATCCAGCGACGCCTGCTCCGACTACTAATATCTTAGCAGCAGGGACGGTTCCGGCAGCAGTCATCATCATAGGTATCGCTTTCTCAAAATTTGAAAATGCCTCAATTACCGCCTTATATCCAGCTAGGTTAGCTTGTGAAGATAAAACATCCATTGATTGTGCACGCGTTATTCTAGGCAACAATTCTAAGGAAAAATTATTAATTTTTTTTTTAATTAAATCATCAATTTGCGTTTGATTCTTATAAGGGTTTAAAATACCAATTAAATTTTGATTTTCTTTTAATTGATCAAGTTTATCTTCATCTGGTAAATTTAATTGAACAATTATATCTGCATCATTAATTATTTTTTTTTCATCCTCAAATATATTTGCTCCCATTTCCTTATATTCTTCATCTTGAAATCCCAAATGTTGACCATAATCTTTAGATAATAAAACTTGAAATCCGCTAGATATATATTTTTTTGTAATTTCAGGAGTTATTGCTATTCTTTTTTCATTTTTTCTGTTCTCTGAAATTGAAGCGATTTTCATATTTATTTAAAGTAAAAAAATTGCCATTAAAATTAAAACTAATATTACTGCTACCGTTCCCCAAATTACAAATTTTGTGAAATTATTCCATGTTTTTTTATGGTCTTCATTATCCATAAAAGTTATTTTTGTCTTGCTTTAAATTTTGGATTGATTTTATTAATTATATATACTCTTCCTCTTCTTCTCACTAACTTCGAATTTAAATCTCTTTTTTTAATAGATTTGAGTGAACTTTTAATTTTCATAAAACTAGTCTTTAATAAACGAAGAAATATAATCTTTCAAATTTATTTTTCCAAATCTTCTAAATACCTTGTTATTTAAAGATATTTTGGTTAATGCTGAGGCATATCGTTCGCCTGGTCTTTTTTTTAAATAAACAATTTTACTTTTAAACATCTTAGCCACTTCTATAATAGAGTAAGATTGTTTATGTGAAATAGAATAATGAGCACACTTATTCTTTATCCATGCTTCGTAACAAACATTTACTGTATCTTGAATATGAGTAAATCTTCTTGTCTGGCTTCCAGGTTTTACAATAGTAAGTGGTTTATTATTTTTAAAATTATTTTCAAATATACCGATTACCGTAGCCATTGGACCTTTTTTAATGTGGCCTGGCCCATATACATTGTAAAAATAAACTACTTCAAACTTAAACTTAAACCATTTCTTCAAATTCTCTAAAAGCTCTAAGTTTTTTGATTTTGTAAAAGCGTACGGTGATAGATTTTTGTCTTTACCATCATTTCCAAGTGTTGCAGATGTAGCAGAATAAATCAGTTTAATCTTATTTTGTAGACAATATTTAAAAACTGCATTAGTTCCAATTGAGTTTGACATAAGACACTCATCAAATTTTTTAAAGCTTTGATAAATTCTTGGAAATTCTCCAAAATGAAATACAGCGTTAATATCTTTTTTATATTTTGAAATTTTTTCTTCAATATTTAATGTATTTCCAAAAATATATCTCACTCTTTTGTTTTTAATATGATTTTTTTTTGAACCAGAGGAGTAATTATCAATACTTAAAATTTTCTTGTTTGTTTTCTTTAATAATAGATTAATTAAGTTTGATCCGACAAATCCTGCTCCACCAGTTACTATAATTAGTTTTTTCATCCCTGATAAATGCCTGGCAACGACCTACTCTTCCGTATCTTAAGATAAAGTACCATCGGCGCAGAAAGGCTTGACTTCCGAGTTCGGAATGGGATCGGGTATGACCCTTTCGCAATAATTACCAGGCATGCAACTTATAATAACTTTTCTAAAAAACACAATTAAATATTCAAAGAATAAAAGATTTAATATTATAAATTTATGTCATATTTTTATATATAAATTAGTAATTTAACTAAATAAACTGTTAATACATATTGATGGATAAAATCAAAACAGCGTTTGTGACTTTCTTTCCTATCAAACCGGACAGCATGGGATCATCTGCTGTCGTTAATAGTAGATATAATTGTTGGCCTTACAAAAAAAAAGCTTTTCAAATATCTCATATAAAAAAAATTAACAATCGAAATATCGAAACAATTTTTATAAAAAAAGAAAATCCTATTAACAAAATTCTTAAATTACCTGAGATGATTTTTAGGACTTTGCGGTTTTTAAAAAAAGCTAAAAAAAAAATTCTTATTATTGAAGGCGCAAGTTGGATATTTTACAGTTTTTTTGTCATATTCTTTTTTAAAATTTTTGGATCAAATACCAAAATTATATATATATCTCATTCTGTAGAGTCTGAAATAAGAAAAAAATATTCTAATAAATTTATCTTTTTATTGACCAAGCTATTTGAGAAATTAGTTTTTAGATTTTCAGATATAAGTACTTCTGTGTCAGTTCGAGAAAAGCAAAAAATTAAATTTCTTTTTAATGTTAATACAATTTTACTACCTAACGGAATAAATTTAAATCCAATAAAAAGAAAAAAAATTCTTAATTATGATTACATAATTTATACTGGCTCATATTCTTATAAACCAAATAAAGTTGCAATTGATCTTTTAAATAAATCAATAATGCCATCATTGGTAAAAAGAATTCCAAACTTAAAACTGGTTTTAACAGGTGGTGGTTTTGAAAAGAAATATCCTTGGTTGATAAATAAAGGTATCGTATCAAAACCAAAGTTGTACAATTTACTTTTTTTTTCTAAATGTTTATGTGTTCCTTTAAAATTTGGATCAGGCACTCGAATCAAAATAATTGAGGCATTATCATTAGGCACAGTTGTTATTTCTACTAAAATTGGGATAGAGGGAATAAGATTAAATTTTATTAATCCACCTTTTATAATAAATAAAGATACAAAAATTATAAAAAAAATTATTCAAATTGTTAAAGAAAATAAAAAATTTAAAAAAAAGGCCATGAATTCAAGTGATTTTTATCTAAAAAACTATTCTATGGAAAGTATTGTAAAAAAATTTATTTATGAGAATAAAATTTAAAAATTTACTTTCAAGTAGCTCAATTCTTTCAGCACCTGGATTTATTTCAATTTTTATTTCATTGCTATCGATCCCAATACATCTAAATTATGCTGGTCCAGAAAATTACGGTAATTATTTAATCTTTCACTTCGTGCTTATGATTTCAATAAATTTTAATTTAGGCATTGGTAAGTCAGTGGTTATTAGTATCAATAATTTTGTTAATAAAGCCAGAGAGATAGGTTATGAATCAATTCTATATACAAAAAATATATCAATTATAATAATTCTAATTTTCTTATTATTTTTTCTATTAAAAAATTTTTTTGAATATAATTTTCTAGATTTTTATGAATTTACAACTTATTTATTTTTAGGATCTATAATAACAGTATTTTTTATTACATTTGAGGGAATTTTACAGGGAAACAGAAAATTCAAAATAATAAGTATTTCAAACTTATTATTTTTTAATTTAAGTATCTCATTGCCATCAATTTTACTAGCTTATAATAAAAGTCTAACATTAGAAGATCTTATTGGAATATCAATTTTTATCAAATTTTTTTCAGTTATTATTATGTTTTTAATGATCAAAAAATATAATTTATACAAGAAATCAGAAGGACAAATTTTATTAAAAAATCTAAAAAAAAATAGTAAATGGATAACTTTAAATAGTATATTGGTTCAATTTTATGATTTATTTGATAAATATTTAATTAAATTTTTTTTAGGACCAATAGCAGTTGCTACTTATTCTATTCCACAACAATTAACAGGAAAACTTAGTATAATTTCAAAAAGTTTTAGTGCTTTTTTATTACCAGATCTATCAAAAAAGAAAATAAATAATCAAAGTTTTAATTTTTCATTAATTATTTTCATGAACTTAATACCAATAATTATTTTTTTATTATTTCCTTTGTATCCATATATTTTAAACTTTTGGTTGGGAAATTCTTATAATGAAACAATTCATAATTTGACTAAGGTTTTTTCCATGAGTGTAATTTTCTCTTGTGCATCCCATATTCTAGTAACAAAATTTGAGGCTACAAAAACACTAAACAAAAATTTAAAAATTGAATTTTTTTTAATGCCAATTTTTTTATTTTTTTTATATTTTATGACGAAGACAGGTTATTCTTTGCTTCAGATTAGTTTATTAATTTTATTAAAAGAATTTATATTATTTTTTGTAAGGTTGAATTTTTTAAAAAAAGAAATCGAAAAAGTCGAAAAATACTATTTTTTTTCACTACTTTTTTTGTTAGTTCTGTTTCTCTCATTCTATGATAAAAATTTGTTTTATTGTTCACTAATATTTTTAATTTTAAGTTTTTTTTTAAAAAATAATGATTAGTAATATAATAAGATATCTTATTAGTTGTCTTAGTGCATGGTACCCTAACAAAAAAATTTCTCACAAAAAAGACATTATTATAAGAAATGAAATTTTTGAAAAAAGTAAAAAAATTAAAATAAATAAAAAAATACTTAAAAAAACTCACATAAATTTTAATAAACAAATTATACATTTATTAAAAAGTAATAACCTTAAAAATTTTTTACGTGAAAATTTTATTCAAAAAATGTTTTTTTTACAAAATAGATTATTTATTTTTAAAGAATTAAGTGAACTCAAAAATTCTAAAAAATGGAAAAGGTACGAAAAGCTTCTTATAGAAGATCATGTTGGTAATCCAATAA
>CACLEQ010000010.1:0-25862 GCA_902605995.1 uncultured Pelagibacteraceae bacterium | reverse complement strand
GCTAAAGGTGCATAAATTTCCATTGTTTCTTGAGCTATTCTTTCCCTTTTAACTTTATTGGAAATTCCTTTGATAGTTCTCATGTTATGTAATCGATCCGCAATTTTTACTAGTAGAACCCTTATGTCTTTAGAGGTTGCTAAGATTAACTTTCTAAAATTTTCAGCTCTGGAGTTTGAAGCAGCAGTATTCTCTAAGACAGAAATTTTTGTTACACCATCAACTAAATCTGCAACCTCATCACCAAATTCACCTTTAATTGTCTCATAAGTTGCATGTGTATCCTCTATTGTATCGTGAAGTAATCCTGTTGTAATAGTTGCGCTATCTAGCTTTAAGTCGGTTAATATATTTGCTACTTCTATTGGATGAACTGAATAAGGATCTCCTGAAGCTCTTTTTTGATACTTATGAGCTTTGACAGCAAAATTGTAGGCTTTATTTAATTTTTCAGGATTTAAAAATTTATTATATCCTTTTACCTTATTTATTAACTCTTCAGAATTTAACATTTAATATTATACCATTAAATTATATCTGTTTAATAGAATTAATATCAGTAATTGGTAGTGATAATAAAAGATTTTTAATATGATGCTTTGACATTGGATGTTTCCAATCTTTATCCAACTCAAATAGAGGAAAAAGAACGAAATTTCTTGTATGCATCCGTGGATGAGGCAAAATAACTTTATCTTCAATCTTTAAATTTTTATAATCAATAATGTCAATGTCACAGAATCTAGGTGCATTTTTAGCTAATTTTCTTCTTCCAAACTCATCCTCTAAATTTTTGAAAATCTTAAGTAAATCTATTGGATTAAAATTAGTCTCTATTTTTAAAACAATATTATAAAATTTGGGATTATCTGGATTTGGCCATGATAAGCTTTCATATAATGATGAAGAAGCTAGGATCTTTATTCCTTTTTGAAGTATTTTGAATTTTGCTTTTTCAATATTATCTCTCTTGTTTCCTAAATTTGATCCTATGCCTATATAAATTCTTTTAGCTTGATTTTCTGATATATCTTGCTTTATCACGATTCCAATCTCTTGTTTTTTTTACTGCCCTTTTATCAAATATTTTTTTACCCTTAGCAACAGCAAGTTCTACTTTTGCTTTACCTTTTTTGAAATACATTTTAGTTGGAACTATTGTTAATCCATCTCTTTGCATTTTTCCAATGAGTTTGTTAATTTCTCTTTTATTAAGTAAAAGTTTTCTTTCATCGTAAGGGCTGTGATTTGAATAGCTTGCTTGTTTGTATGTTGGTATGTGGGAATTAATCAAAACTATTTCACCTTTTTTCTCAACAGCGTATGAGTCTGTAATATTTATTTTACCCTCTCTAATCGATTTAATTTCAGAGCCTTTAAGAACTATGCCTGCTTCAAGTAAATCTTCAAAAAAATAATTAAAACTTGCTTTACGATTCAAACAGATAATCTTCAAACCAGGCTTAGTTTTTTTCTTCATTAAATTAATTTTGCTGATTTTAATGCCTCTTCTACGATTTTCTTAGTTGATTCGGTTATACTTACCAAAGGAAGTCTTACACCATCGTCTGACAGATTAAGTAATTTTGCTGCAAATTTTACAGGACTTGGGTTGCTCTCTACAAACATTGAATAATGAAGTGGTTGTAAAATTTTATCCAATTCTTCAGCTTTAGATTTAGATATCTCATCACTTAGAATTGAAAATTTTTGAAATTCTGAGCATAATTTTGGGGCAATATTTGCAGTTACACTTATAGCGCCTATTCCTCCTCTTCTATTAAATTCAAGGGCATTGTCATCATTTCCAGTTAATTGAATAAACTCTTTTCCTAATCTTTCTTTAGTTTTATTAACCCTATCTAGTTCTCCTGTAGCATCTTTTACACCAACAATATTTTTTAATTCAAATAGCCTTGCCATAGTGTCAACTGACATATCAACAACAGACCTTCCTGGTATATTATAAATTATTATTGGCAAACCAGAATTGTCATTTATTGCTTTGTAATGTTGATAAAGACCTTCTTGTGTTGGCTTATTATAATATGGTGTTACAACCAAGGCACCATCGGCACCAATTTTTTCAGCATGTCTAGTTAAAGAAATGGCTTCTTTTGTGGAATTAGAACCTGTCCCAGCAATTATTGGGATCTTACCATTGCTTTCTTTGACACATAATTCTATCACTTTTTCATGTTCTTCATGACTTAAAGTAGGAGATTCTCCAGTAGTACCAGCAGGGACTAAACCATTTGTCCCATTTTTAATATGAAAATGAATAAGTTTTACATAAGCATCTTCATCAAACTTATCATTTTTAAAAGGGGTTATTAAAGCAACATTTGAACCTTTAAACATAAATACTTATAACATAGATTGTAGATTCATATAGTAAAGATTATGTCAAAAAAAATCTTATTTTTTATAGTATTGTTTAGCTTTTTCGAAATAAGTTTAATTCATTCAGCAGAAATTCTTCCTTTAAAAAAACCTGTGCAATCAATTGAAGAAAAGCAAAAAAAATTATTAATTGAAATTACTAAACCTTTACCAAAACCTATTAAAAAAATTCAAAAAAAAGTTGATAAAAATGATAAGTCTACTGAAAAACTTACAATATCAGGTTTAATTTTACCTAAAAAGAAACCTTTAATTCCAGGAAAAAAGAAAGCTCAAATTAAGATCTCAAAATACTATAACAAAAAAGATTTTAACTTGGCAAAAAAAGCTTTTTCTGAAATGAAAAAAGTTAATTGGACTAATGCTGTTAAAACAGCAAAAAAAGCTAAGGATAAATCAATATTTAATTTCATACAATGGAGACACCTGTTAACAAAAGGTAATAAAGCTTCATTTTATGAATATAAAAGTTTTATCGAAAACAATGAAAACTATCCCAGAATTGGTAGGATTAAATATTTAGCCGAACATAAATTGTCAACAAAAACAATATCTCCTAAAAAAATCATTGATTGGTTTGGAACTTCAGAGCCATTAAGTGGTTTTGGTAAAATGATATTAGGAGAAAGCCATATAGCCAACGGAAATAAAGACAAAGGAATTAAGCTATTAAAAGAAGGATGGACTTATGCAGATTTATCTAAATCGGAATTAAAATTTTATAGAAAAAAATTCAAAAAATATTTAGACCCCAGAGATTACATTAATAGAGCAGACTACTTGGCATGGAGTAATAAATATTGGGATTTAAAAAGAATGATAAGATATTTGCCAAAAGAATATCAGCTTTTATACACTGCAAGACAATTATTAATGAGCAAGTCTTACGGAGTTGATAACGCAATATCTAAAGTTCCAGAGAAATTTAAAAATGATGCAGGTTTAAATTACGATAGATTAAAATGGAGAAGAAAAAGAGGAAGAGTTGATAGTTCAGTTGAAATTTTATTAAAAATTAAGAATACAAAAAATTATATGGTAAGACCAGATAAATGGTGGCTTGAAAGAGAAATTATTTCTAGATCTTTAATTTACAAAAAAAAATATGAATTAGCTTATAAAATTGCAAGCAATCATGGACTTACAGAAGGTTCTGAATACGCTGCTGCTGAATGGATGAGTGGTTGGATAGCTCTAAGTTTTTTAAAAAACCCGTTATTAGCAAAAGATCATTTTGAAAAATTTTATAATAATGTGGGATATCCTATTAGTGTGGCAAGAGGAGCGTATTGGTTAGGTAAATCTTACGAAAAATTAGGTAAAAAAGAATTGTCCGAACAATGGTTTGAGGAGTCATCAAAATATCTAACTACTTACTATGGTCAATTATCTTTTATGGAGCTTTATCCGAATAAAAATTTTGAATTATCAAAAGATATTAAAGTTAATAATGAATATCGTAATTATTTTTTTAAAAAAGAAATTGTTAAGTTGGTTTATTTACTAGATGAGTTAGATGAAGATAAATATGCAAAATATATATTAAGACATTTGGCTAATGAAAATATTTCTAATGGGAGTGAGGTTTTGGCAGCAGAACTAGCAACAAAAATTGAAAGGTTTGATTTTGCAATTCAAATTTCTAAACTTGCCTCATATGAGAAGAGATTTCATAATAAATATAATTATCCAATAATAAGTACTCCTACTTATATAAATGGAAGAAAAATTCCAGAGACAGCATTTATACTTTCAATAATAAGACAAGAAAGTGAATTTGATTTAAAAGCAAATAGTCATGCCGGGGCAAAAGGTTTAATGCAACTAATGCCATACACTGCTAAATTAGTAGCCAAACAAGCAAAGCTTCCTTATTCAAAATCAAGATTAACATCAGATCCAGAATATAATATCAACTTAGGTTCACATTATATTGCAGGACTAATTCTTAATTACGATGGTGCATACCCTTTTGCAATAGCAGCTTATAATGCTGGCCCTAAAAGAGTAAGATATTGGAAAAAAATAAATAAAAATCCACAAAAAAATCAAATTAACTATGTTGATTGGATCGAACTAATAAAGTTCAGAGAAACTCGAAATTATGTGCAAAGGGTTTTGGAGAACTATAATGTATATAGATATATTCTTGAACAAAAACCAATCCCGATGAAAAATTTTTTTAAAGATAATCCCTTATTTTGATACATGGCGGAAGAGGAGGGATTCGAACCCTCGGTACAAGTTTCCTCGCACGGTCATTTAGCAAACGACTGGTTTCAGCCTCTCACCCACTCTTCCAATAAAATTGTCGCTTCTGATTGTATTGAATAATCAATATTTATAAAGTAATTATTCAATAATTATGAAAAATAAGTATTCAATATTTTCACTTATTAAAAATGCTTTCTCATATCATGAAAATTGGGAGAAAGCTTGGAAAGATCCTGAGCCTAAAAAAGAGTACGATGCTATAATAGTTGGTGGTGGAGGACATGGTCTTGCTACTGCCTATTATCTAGCGAAAAAACATAATATGAGAAATATTGCTGTCGTGGAAAAAGGCTGGATAGGTGGAGGTAACACTGGAAGAAATACTACAATAATTAGATCGAATTATTTGTGGGATGCAAGTGCTGGTCTTTATGATCATGCTTTAAAGATTTGGGAAGGTCTGTCACAGGAACTAAATTATAATGTTATGTTTAGTCAAAGAGGTGTGATGAATCTTGCTCACAATTTGCAAGATGTAAGAGATTTAAAAAGAAGAACACATGCTAATAGACTCAATGGTATAGATGCAGTTTATTTGAATACTAAAGAAGTCAAAAAATTTTGTCCAATTATAAATACTTCAAAGGATATTCGTTATCCAGTTTTAGGTGGTACTCTTCAAAGACGAGCAGGTACAGCAAGACATGACGCTGTTGCCTGGGGGTATGCAAGAGGAGCTGATGAAATGGGTGTGGATATTATTCAAAATTGTGAAGTAAAAGGAATAAAAAGAAATGGTGATACAGTTGAAGGTATTGAAACAACTAAAGGATTTATTAAAACCAAAAAAATTGGTGTTGTAGCCGCTGGTCACTCTAGTGTTATAGCAAATATGGCAGGATTAAAACTTCCTCTAGAAAGCAAACCTCTTCAAGCTTTAGTATCTGAACCAGTTAAACCAATTATAGACACTGTTGTAATGTCGAATGCAGTTCATGCTTACGTGAGTCAATCTGATAAAGGAGAACTTGTTATTGGAGCTGGAACGGACGATTATATATCTTATTCTCAAAAAGGAAGTCATGATATTGTAGAAGGAACTTTAAGTGCAATACTAGAATTGTATCCAATTTTTTAGTAGAATGAGGATGCTACGTCAGTGGGGCGGAATTGTTGATATTTGTCCTGATGCGAGTCCTATAATAAGTAAAACATCAATAAAAGGTTTATATTTTAATTGTGGTTGGGGAACAGGAGGATTTAAAGCTACTCCAGGTTCGGGAGATTTATTTGCTCACACAATTGCTAATGACGAACCGCATAAACTCAATGCTGCATTTAACTTGAATAGATTTGTAAGTGGAGATTTAGTTGATGAACACGGAGCTGCAGCAGTTGCACACTAATGTTTTTAATTAATTGTCCTTTTTGTGGTGAAAGAGAACAAAGTGAGTTTAAAGCTGGTGGTGAGGCCCACATAGAAAGACCAAAACAACCAACAGAATTAAGTGATGATGAATGGGCAGAATTTTTGTTTATGAGAAAAAATATAAAAGGTGTTCAATTTGAAAGATGGAATCACGCTCACGGTTGTAGAAAATGGTTCAATATAGCTCGAGATACTTCAAATGATCAAATCAAAGCAGTGTATAAAATGGGTGAAAAGCCACCTGTAAAATAATAAATGTCTAAAAATTTAAGATTTAAATCAAGTAAACTATTAGATGAAACTTATCGAATTTCATTCAAATTTAATAATAAAACATATTATGGGTATAAAGGTGATACTCTAGCATCAGCTCTTTTAGCTAACGATGTTCACCTTGTAGGAAGAAGTTTTAAGTATCATAGACCTCGAGGAATTATGACGGCTGGTTCAGAGGAACCTAACGCAATTATTCAGTTACATGATAATACTTCCAGAACCGAGCCAAACGTTAGGGCTACAGAAATTGAGATTTATGAGGGTTTAGTTGCGTCTAGTCAAAATTGTTGGCCAAGTGTAAATTTTGATATTGGCGGAATTAATAATATTCTGTCCCCTGTTCTACCAGCAGGTTTTTACTATAAAACTTTTATGTGGCCTAAAAGTTTTTGGGAAAAATATGAATACTTTATAAGAAAATCCGCAGGTTTGGGGAAATCACCAAATGAAGCTGACCCTGATATTTATGATCATAAATATATGCACTGCGATGTTTTAATAATTGGAGCTGGTATATCAGGAATAATTGCAGCTAAAATGTCAGCAAAGAATGGTTTAAAAACTCTCTTGGTTGATGAAAAATCATTTTTAGGTGGATCAACAATTTATGATAACTCAGAATTTTCAAAAATTAATAATCAGATAGCAAGTTCATGGCTAGAAAAAGAAATTAGTGAAATATCTAAATTAGAAAATTTAGAAATTAAAACTAGAACTAGTGTAGCAGCTTTTCATGGATACAATTATTTGTTAGCTCGTGAAAGTCTCACTGATCATTTACCAATTAATCAAAGAGAAAATAAAATCAGACAAAAATTATTAAAAATTAGAGCAAAAAAAGTAATTAGTGCTACCGGAGCGATAGAAAGGCCTCTAATATTTGATAACAATGATCGTCCGGGAATACTATTATCCTCGGCTATTAAAAAATATATTGATTTATATGGTGTAGCGAGTGGAGAGAATAATATTCTTTTTACTAATAACGATACAGCATATGAAACTGCTATGAGTATGATCCAAAGAGGGATAAAGATCAATGCAATCATCGATAATAGAGAACAAGTTGACTCAAAACTTTCTTACGAAATTAAGAAAAATAATATTAAAATTTTCAAAGGTTACACTGTTGTTGATACATATGGTTATAAAAGAATTAATGGATTATCAATTATGGAACTTTCTAAGGATGGCCAAAAAGTAATTGGTAAAAAAATAAGATTAAGTTGTGATACTTTAGGTGTATCAGGTGGATGGACGCCAGCAGTTCATTTATTTACACAATCAGGAGGAAAATTAAAATTTAGAGAAGATGATCAAGTTTTTATTCCAAGCAAATATCCTTCAGATCAATTGTGTATAGGATCCTGTAATGGAGATTTTAGCATTGAGGAAATCACAACAAACACAATTTTATCTGTCAAAAAATTTCTTAACATCAATAACACAAATTATAAAAATTTAGAAATCATGACAGGAATTAATAAATCAAAAAGAAATATTTGGTTGTTGCCATCAGATAAAATATTAGGAAAAACTAAATCTTTTGTAGATTATCAAAACGATGCAACTGCCAAAGATATTAAATTAGCGCTTAAGGAAGGATTTAGATCAATAGAACATGTGAAAAGATATACCACAACTGGTATGGGCACTGATCAAGGTAAACTTGGTAACATGCATGCTTTAGGGATAATTTCAGAAACTGCGGGGACTAAAATGGGTGAACACGGGACCACAACTTTTAGACCACCTTATACTCCGCTTACTTTCGGAACTATAGTTGGAAGAAATGTGGGAAAATTTTTTGATGTAATCAGACGAACACCAATTCATGATTGGCATGTTGTAAATAACGCCAAGTTTGAAAATGTGGGTCAATGGAAGAGAGCTTGGTACTACCCTAAAGAAAATGAAAATATGCACCAGGCTGTTCAAAGAGAGAGTAAAGCAGCTAGAGATTGTGCGGGTATACTAGATGCATCCACTTTAGGTAAAATTGATATTCAAGGAACTGATGCTTCGGAATTTCTAAACCGTGTTTATACGAATGCTTGGTCTAAACTTGCTATTGGTAAATGTCGTTATGGTTTAATGCTCAATGAGGATGGCATGGTATATGATGATGGAGTGACAACCAGGTTAGATGAAAATCATTATATAATGACTACTACCACTGGTGGGGCTGCAAATGTATTAGGAAAACTTGAAGATTATCTTCAAACAGAGTGGCCTGAACTAGATGTTTATTTATCATCTGTAACTGATCATTATGCAACTATAAGTGTTTGCGGTCCACATAGTAAAAAAATTGTATCTAAAGTTATTCCTGATTTAGATTTTTCTGATGAAAAATTTCCACATATGTCATTTAAAAACGCAAAAATTGGACAGATAAAATGTAGAGTTATGAGAATTAGTTTCACTGGAGAACAAAGTTATGAAATTAATATTCAATCAAATTATGGAAAATCTGTTTGGGAAAAGTGTATAGAGGTGGGTAAAAATTTTAATATTACTCCTTATGGGACAGAAACAATGCATTTATTGAGAGCTGAAAAAGGTTTTATAATAGTCGGCCAAGATACAGATGCAACGATGACACCAACTGATTTACAAATGGACTGGATAGTGAGTAAGAAAAAATATGACTTCATTGGAAAAAGATCGCTATATAGATCAGACACAATTAAAGATGACAGAAAACAATTAGTTGGGTTACTAACTGAAAATCCTGAGGAAGTTTTAGAGGAAGGTGCGCAGATAGTTGTTGATATTAAAAAATCGCCTATTGAAATGTTAGGCCATGTTACTTCAAGCTACTATAGTCCGAATTTAAATAAATCTATTGCTCTAGGAGTTGTGAAAGGTGGAAAAAAAATGCTTGGACAGAAATTAATTATTCCAATGGAAAATAAAAACATAAACGTGACTGTAACTGATCCTGTTTTTTTAGATAAGGAGGGAAAAAGATTAAATGCTAAATTATAATCAACCAATAAAAGAGCAAAAATCATATCAAGGTTTGCAAATGAGTGAAATAAATCCAGTTATGAAACTAATAATAAGAGGTAAAAAAAGAGAATTTTTATCAGCTGTTGGTAAATCTTTAAATATAGTCTTACCCACAAAATCTAACACCTCAACTCAAAGTGAAAAATTAACGGCTTTATGGTTGAGTCCTGATGAATGGATGATTTTTTCAAACAATGTTGTTAAAGAAAACACAAATACATACGATACAGAAACACTTTTAAATAAGAATATATGCAAATTAAATTTAGGAGCTGTAATAGATGTTACAGACCAATATGTTAGAATTTCTCTAAAAGGAGATAAAATTTACGATTTATTTCAGACTGGATCACCTTTTAATTTTAATGAATTTAAACAAAAAATTGGATCTGTAACCCAAACAATTATCGCAAAAATTGATGTTATTATTCACAATCAAAATCAAAATGAGGTTAATTTGTTCGTAAGGCGCTCATTTTCTGAACATTTATTCTCTTGGATGAATGATAGTGCGTCAAGATTATAGTCTCATTTGTATCTCAAATAAGTTAAATAAAATTATGAAAAAATTATTATTGATAGCATTATTTGCTTTTTTACCCTTCTCGTTAAACGCAGACTCTAATTTAGATAAAATTTTATCATCTGGAGTATTAAAAGTTGGAACTACTGGCGACTGGGATCCAATGACAGTTAAAGATCCTGCAACAAATAAGTATAAAGGCTTTGATATAGATGTAATGAATGAACTTGCCAAAGACATGGGTGTTAAAGTTGAGTTTGTACCAGCGGAGTGGAAAACGATTGTATCTGGAATAACATCAGCAAGATATGATATCTCGACTAGTGTTACAAAAACCCCAAAAAGAGCTGAGGTTGCTGGTTTCACGGATACATATTACAAATATGCTACCGTACCACTTGTTCTAAAAAAGAATTTAAAAAAATTTCCAACTTGGGACTCTTTGAATAATTCAAAAGTAACTATAGCAACTACTCTTGGCACTTCTCAAGAGGAAAAGGCTAAAGAATTTTTTCCAAAATCAAAATTAAACTCGATCGAAGCACCAGCAAGAGATTTCCAAGAAGTCTTGGCAGGTAGAGCTGATGGTAATATCACAAGTTCAACAGAGGCAAATAAGTTAGTCATTAAATATCCTCAGTTAGCAATCGTTCCAGATGGTGGAAAAAATCCAGCATTTTTAGCAATGATGGTTCCCAAAGGTGATAATAAATGGAACGAGTATGTGAACAGCTGGATCAAGAAGAAAAAATCCTCTGGCTTCTTTACTAAATTGTTATCTAAATATAATCTAAAAAGTTTATAATAGATTAGTATTTAGTTTTTTATTCTTTATAACTTAATGAGTGAAAAATTTAGCTTTTTTAACTTTTATCTTCCCTTTAACCTCATGCGGAAAAAGTGAATTAAACTGGTTGATATTATCCCCTCAAAATGTTGAGGGATTAACAAATCTAAAGTTTCTTTTAAGTGGTTTAACTACCACTATATACATTTCGATAATTTCAATTATTATATCAATATTGATTGGTCTTTTAATCGCAATACCATCGCTTTCAAAAAATAAATTCTTAACTTATCTTAATATTGGTTATGTAGAAATTGTAAGAGCAATTCCTTTACTAGTTTTAATTTTATGGATTTATTACGGATTACCAATAATGACAGGAATTAGTTTTAGCCCATTTGTTTCAGGTATCATAGCCTTATCTATAAGCGAAAGTGCATTCCAAGCTGAGATTTTTAGAGCAGGAATAAACTCAATTAAAAAAGCTCAATGGGAAGCTGGAAGTTCTTTGGGTTTAGGTTTTTTTAGAAAATTAAGATTAGTTATCTTACCTCAGGCTGTGAAAAATATTTTACCAGCTATAGGCAACCAATTTGTTTACGTGCTTAAAATGTCATCACTTGTATCAATAATTGGTATTGGTGATTTGACAAGAAAAGCTAATGAATTAGTTGTAACAACTTATAGACCATTAGAAATATATACATTTCTTATTCTAGAATATTTAATCTTAATATTGATTGTTTCTTATTTAGTAAGAAAGTTAGAAAAAAAATTACAAAAAGACTAATTTTTTCTTCTATAATCCCAAGGATATTCAAAAGTCATTGACCACATACCTTTTTTATTTTTTTTTGCATAGTTCTCATCTTCAATAAATTTAGTTGAATATTTCCTGTAAGCAAAAGCAAATCCCTCTCTAACAAGATACTTAGACAAACTTTGATTATTTACAAAACATTCAGCTAAAATTCTCTTATATCGATCTACACCCTCATTGACACATTTTACCTTATTATTACCTATCTTTTTAATAAGTAATTCTTTTGCCCATATCCCACATTTAACTACTTCCCTATTCTTTTTGCATACTTGTTTAATTTCAGGAGTATCAATGCCGCTAAAACGAATTTTTTTGCCATTTAAATGAATAGTATCTCCATCAACAATTTTTACTTTGTTAGATTTAAGATCAAAAGAAGAGATTAAAAAAAATATTAGACAAATACTAATGAGTAAAAAGACCTTTATTTTGTTTGAAAACATTGTTCAAAAAATACCCAATAAACATCAGAACTGCAATTCCCATAAACCAATTTGTTACTAATATTGTGTAAAAAATATCCTCATAATTTCCTTCTTTAATGTTGATTACATACCACAAACTTAAAAATGGAAGTGCTGTTAGCCGTAAAATACTTAAGTAAAGACTATATAATGGTCTTTTAACTGCTTGGAACACTGCAGTTGTTATAAAAAAAACAGGATAAATTGGACCAATCAGTGCAGCAATTTTTAGATATATTGTACCGTGTTTTATTGCCTCTGAATTATCAGTGAATAAAGAAACTAAAAACTCTGCACCCAAAAAAATTATTATTCCTGCACAAATCATAAAAGATGATCCAAAATAAAGAGCCTTTTTATATAATTCTCTTAATCTATCAAAATTTTTTGCACCAAAATTTTGTCCTCCAATAGATAGGACTGCTGTATTTAGACCAATAACTGGAAGTAAAAAAACTTGCTCAATTCGTAAAGCCGCACCGTAACCAGCAGTAGCTAAATCTCCAAATTTACCAATGAAGTAAAGAATATTAAATATACCTACGCCAATTAACAACATACTGAACATTACCGGAATTGTCTGGTATAGGAGTTCTCCTAGAAGGTTTAATTTAGGTATAAAACACTCAGGCTTAAGATATTGCTTTAATTCACAACAATAAACTTTATAAGCTAAATACAGAAGACCGATAAATTGTGACACTACAGTTGCAATGGCAAGTCCGGCTATACCAAAAGCTGGTACAAAACTATAACCAAAAATAAATAATGGATTTAGAATAATGTTTAAAAAGAAACTAAAAATCAAAACATTTCTATAACTTTTTGTATCTCCTTGTGCGTTTAAAGTTCCATTTAATGAAATCTGAATCAAAACTATTATTGTTCCATAAAAAATTACATCAAGATATTTTCTAGTTAAAATAATTCCTCCCTGGTCCGATCCCATTAAGGAAAGTAGAAAATCTGAAACATTTAAACCAAAAAAAGTTACCAGGATAGATAAAAAAATTGCAAATACAATTGACTGGGCAACAAATAATGACGCCTTCCTTTTATTCTTAGCACCTATATTATTTCCAATTAAAGTATTTGTTCCCGCAGTTAGACCAACACCTATAGCAATAATGGTGAAATAAATTGGAAAAGATTTTGCAATTGCTGCTATTGCTTCAGCAGATATTCTACCCGCAAACCAAGTATCTACTAAATTATAAAAAGTTTGAAATAATGAACCAACACTTGCTGGGATTGTTACCTTTCTAAGTAAAAACCATATTGGATCCTTAGTTAATTTGAAAGATTGTGACAAATAAATCCTTAGTTAAATTCTTTTTGAAGATAATATTTTTTACCTGATAACTTTGCCTTGTATATCTGACTTTGCCTCATTCTAAAACGAGATTTTTGATTTTTTGAAAGTTTATGAAAACAATTAGGACAAGTCACACCTTCCTCATATCTTCTAGATTTTTTATCCTTGATTGAAATTGGTTGCCTGCATCCACCACAAATTGAATATGTTCCTTGTACTAATCCGTGCTTTAAACTTACTCTGTTGTCAAATACAAAACATTCACCTTTCCATAAACTGTTTTTTTGTTTAATTTTTTTTAAATAATTTAAAATTCCACCCTTTAATTGATAAATATTTTTAAAACCTTTTTTTTCTAAATATACAGATGCTTTTTCACACCTAATTCCGCCAGTGCAAAACATAGCTATTGGCTTATCTTTTTTTAACTTTTTTAAATATTTTGGGAAATCTCTAAAGTTACCTATATCTGGATTTACCGATTTCTTAAAAGATCCAACTTTGTGTTCAAAAGGTTTTCTTGCATCTAGTAAGAGAGTTTTTTTATTTTTAATTAATTTATTCCACTTTATTGGATCAATATGAGTGTTCTTTTTTTTGATCCTGTTTGACATTTTAAGATCCATTGGAACAACTTCTTTTTTAATTTTTACTTTAGGTTTATGAAATGGTTTAAATTTACTCTTTGAATTACTGAAACTATCGAATTCTTTTATATTTAAAATTTTTTTTAATCTAATGATTGTAGTCTTAATGTCTTTATTTTTACCAGATACAGATCCATTTAAGCCTTCTTTAGATATAATAATTGATCCATGTATATTTTTATCTACTAAGAGATTATTCAATATCATTTGTTTTTTTTTTAAATAATTTATTTTTTGAAATTTATAAAAACCAAATATAGTGAACATTAAATCTTCCTACAAACAGTCATTCCATCACCAATTGGTACCATGACTTTTTCAATTCTCTTATCTTTAGAGATAAAATCATTCAAATCTTTTATATTTTTAGTAAATTTATCATTGATATCTTTATTAATAACTTCTCCATGCCACAATACATTATCAATTATCACTAAACCTTCTTTGTTTAATAGATCTAACGAAATCTCATAATATTTTTTGTAATTCATTTTATCTGCATCAATAAAGACTAAATCAAACTTTTCATTTCTAATACTCATCAAAGTTTCTAATGCTGGTTTAATTATAGTCTTAATTTTATGATCTTGATTAGCTTTTTTAAAAAATTTTTGAGCAACTTTGTTTGTTTCCTCATTTTTATCTAATGCGATTATGCTACCTACATCTGGTAATGCTAGAGCCATAGATAAGGTACTTAAACCTGTAAAAGTTCCTATCTCTAGGACTTTTTTAATTTTAGAAACTTTAATAATTAAATGTAGAAATTGACACTGAGAAATAGATATTTGCATTCTTTTTGTATCACCAAGAGATAAATTATAATCTATTATTTCTTTTTGAATTGGATGTAATTTCAGACCGTTCTTTAGAATATAATCTTGTAAATTTTTTGTGATATTAAGGTCTGAACCCATAACCTTATAATTTTTTCTTTAGGATCTCATTGATTAATTGAGGATTAGCTTTTCCACCTGATGCTTTCATTGCTTGACCAACAAAAAAACCAAAAAGTTTTTCTTTGCCTTGTTTATATTCAATAGCTTTTTCTCTATTGTTATTAATTATTTTATCAATTAAAGCCTCTAAAGCTTTTGGATCACTTTGTTGTTTTAATCCTTTTTCCTCAACAATTTTTTGTGGATCTTTATCTCCATCAATCATTAATTCAAAAACGGTTTTCGCTATTTTTCCTGAAATGGTTCCATTCTTAATTAGATTAATCAATATAGCAAAGTTTTTAGAGCTCACTGGGCTTTGAGAAATTTCTAAACCTTTGCTATTTAAAACGGCGAATAGATCACCAGTAATCCAATTGACTGCTAATTTAATATCTTTGTTTTTACCCATTTTTGTTAAAACTTCCTCAAAGTATTTTGCAGTATCAATATCAGATACTAAAATATTGGCTTCATAAGAAGACAATTTAAACTCTTCAATAAATCTTTTCTTTTTATCATCTGGGAGTTCTGGAATATCATTTTTAAGCTCTTCAATAAATTTATCTGAAACCTCCAAAGGTAACAGATCAGGATCAGGAAAATATCTGTAATCATGAGCATCTTCTTTTGATCTCATTGACCTTGTTTCATTTTTCTTTGTATCAAAAAGTCTCGTTTCTTGATCAATAGTTTTGCCCTCCTCTATTAAATCAACTTGTCTATTAGCCTCATATTCTATTGCCATCTGCATAAATTTAATTGAATTAACGTTTTTAATTTCACATCGAGTGCCAAATTTTTTTGACCCTTTTGGTCTTACAGAAACGTTCACATCGGCTCTTAGAGAACCTTCTTGCATATTTCCATCACAAGTTCCTAGATACCTCATTATAGATCGTAATTTTTTGATGTAAGCATTAACCTCATCTGGAGATCTTAAATCAGGCTTGCTCACTATTTCCATTAAAGCTACCCCTGATCTATTTAAATCTACAAAGGTATTTTGTGGGTCAAGATCATGAATACTTTTTCCAGCATCTTGCTCTAAATGTAACCTTTCTATACCAACTTCTTTTTGACCCTTAGGCATATCCAAAATAACCTTGCCCTCACCTACTATGGGATCTTTAAATTGTGAAATTTGATATCCTTGAGGTAAATCTGCATAAAAATAATTTTTTCTATCAAATACTGATCGTTTATTAATTTTTGCATTAAGACCAATGCCAGTTTTAATTGCTTGTTTAACACAATATTCATTTATTACTGGTAACATTCCTGGAAATGCAGCATCAACTAAACTAACCTGTGTATTAGGCTCCGCTCCAAATTTAGTTGAAGAAGTAGAAAATAATTTTGACTCAGATAAAACTTGAGCATGAACTTCCAAACCAATTACAACCTCATACTGATTGTCTCTTCGATTAATCAAGTATTCTGAGTTGTTTTTACTCATTTTATCCACCAATCAGTAATCTTATTTTTAAAATTGATCTTTTCTTCCATAGCATAAGCTATATTTAGTATATTTTGTTCATCAAAAGCTTTGCCTATAATTTGTAAACCCAAAGGATAACCATTTGAGTCGTGTCCTGCAGGTATTGAGATGGCTGGAAGTCCAGCTAAGTTAACAGGAACAGTAAATATATCATTTAGATACATCGAGACTGGGTCGTTTGTTTTTTCACCTATTTTGAATGCTGAGCTCGGTGTTGAAGGAGTTAAAATTGCATCGACTTTTTTATATACATCATCAAAATCATTTTTAATAAGTTTCCTCACTTTTTGAGCTTTAAGATAATATGCATCATAATACCCAGAAGACAAAACGTAAGTTCCAATCATAATTCTTCTTTGAACTTCTGCTCCAAAACCTTCTGATCTTGTTTTTTCATACATATCAATTAAATTTTCTCCTTTAGCTCTAAAACCATACTTAACACCATCATATCTTGCTAAGTTTGATGATGCCTCTGCTGGAGCAACGATATAATAGGTTGGTAAGGCATAACTTGTGTTTGGTAGAGAAATATCAATTGTTTCAGCACCGCAATCTTTAATATACTGAATACCTTTTTGCCAAAGATCTTCAATTTCTTTTGGCATACCATCAACTCTATATTCTTTTGGTATTCCAATTTTTTTTCCTTTTATATTATTTGTAAGTTCTTTACTGAAATGATTTCTTTTAAATTCTATTGAAGTAGAGTCTTTAGGATCGTAGGAACTAATCACTTCATGTAATAAAGCACAATCTTCAACATTTTGTGCCATAGGTCCTGCTTGATCCAATGATGAGGCAAAAGCAACTATCCCATATCTCGAGCAACTTCCATAAGTAGGTTTTAATCCTACAATTCCAGTGAAAGAGGCTGGTTGTCTAATTGATCCACCAGTATCAGTACCAATTGTAATAGGAGTCAATTGTCCAGCTACTGCTGAAGCTGAACCACCAGATGATCCACCTGGGACTAAATTTTTATCAATAGGATTTTGTACATTACCAAAAAAACTTGTTTCATTTGATGAACCCATTGCAAACTCATCACAGTTTAACTTACCTAGAAGTATTGCACCTTCATTCCAGATATTTTCAGTTACGGTTGATTCATAAGTTGGTATAAAATTATTCAAAATTTTACTACCAGCAGTTGTTTTAATATTTTTCGTACAAAATAAATCCTTAACTGCCATTGGAATACCAGGCAGTTTTAAATCTAAATTAGGTTTTTGATCAAATTTTTTTGCTTTATCTATGGCTGATGTAAAATCATTTGTAATGTAGGTATTCAATTCCTCAGATTTTTCAGATCTATCAATAAATGCTTTAGTTACATCTGTTGAAGAAAGTTTTTTATTTTTTATATTTTCAACTAATTCAGTAAGAGATTGTTTTGTTATATCTGACATTATTCAATCACCTTCGGTACTACAAAATAATCCTCATTATCCTGAGGAGAATTTTTAATAATTTGTTCTCTTATATTTTTACTTTTTACTTCATCAGATCTTAATTTTAGGGTTGTTTCAGCAATAGAAGTTAATGGTTCTACATTATCCGTTTTTAATTCATTAAGTTTTTCAATGAAATCAAAAATAGAATTTAAATCACCAGCCAATTTTTCAGCTCTTTGTTCATCAACTGAAATTCTTGCTAATTTTGATATATGTTTTATTGTTTTAAGATCTATGCTCATATGCTATTTAAATATGACGCAAAGTATCACTTAAGTTTAAAATATACAATATGATCACTTTAGAGGAATTCAAAAAGAAACGCTCAGATAAGTGTAGATTGATGGGTTTAGACCTCGGCTCTAAAAGAATTGGTGTGTCAATCTGTGATGAAAAACAACTAATAGCCACTCCATTAAAAACAATAAATAGAAATTCGCTTACGGATCTTATTGATGAACTAAGATTAATTATTAATGAAAATAATATAAAAGGAATTATTGTTGGAAATCCTTTAAATATGGATGGATCTTCAGGTAAGTCAGCTCAATCAGTAAAAGATACAACAGAAAATATTGAAAAAAACTTAGATATTCCGATTTGTCTGTGGGATGAGAGACTTTCAACTGTTGGTGCTTTTAACCTGTCTAGGCAATTAGATATTAATGTAAGTAAAAGAGAAAAAAAGATCGATGAAAACGCCGCCGCTTTTATATTACAAGGAGCTTTAGATTTTTTGAATAATTAATACTTGCTATTATAGAGGTTTATAGCTATAGAGTTGGTTTTAATGGCAATTCCAACAAATAAAGCTATTAAAATATCTCAAATACACTTGTTAGGAATTCAAGATTTATCAATCAATGATGTTAACTTGATTTTAGATGAGGCAAATACATTTATAAAAGTCAATCAAAGTAAAAATAAAAAAGTTGATGTTTTAAGGGGTAAAACTCAAATTAACTTATTTTTTGAACCATCAACAAGAACTCAAAGTTCCTTTGAATTAGCTGGTAAAAGACTTGGTGCAGATGTCATGTCTATGAACATAAGTAACTCAGCAATTAAAAAAGGTGAAACATTAATTGATACTGCCATGACTTTAAATGCAATGCACCCAGATATAATCGTCATTAGACATCAAGACTCTGGAGCTTGTAATTTGCTCTCTCAAAAAGTTAATTGTGCTGTCTTGAATGCTGGCGATGGGAGGAGAGAGCATCCTACTCAAGCTTTATTAGATGCACTAACAATTAAAACTCGTAAAAATAAAATTGAAGGTTTGAAAATTGCAATATGTGGAGACATACTTCATTCAAGAGTAGCTAGATCAAATATTTATTTACTAAATATGTTAGGAGCTGAAGTAAATATAGTTGCTCCAACAAATTTAACTCCAAGAGAAATTGAAAAATTTGGAGTTAATACTTTCACTGATATGAGAAAAGGATTGAAAGATTGCGATATAGTTATGATGTTAAGATTACAAAATGAGAGAATGACCAGTTCTTATCTTTCATCAAATAGAGAATATTATGAATATTACGGGTTAACAGCTGATAAACTAGAATATGCTAAACCTGATGCATTAATTATGCATCCCGGTCCAATGAATAGAGGTATAGAGATAGATACAATATTAGCGGATGATATAAACAAAAGTGTAATTAAAGAGCAAGTAGAACTTGGAGTGGCGGTTAGAATGGCATGTTTAAAAATATTTTGCAAATAAATGAAAAAACAATATTTTATAAATGCAAACATAGTTGACCCTCATAACTCAATAAATGAGAATGGAGGTTTAATTATTAATGAAGATGGTAAGATTGAAGCTATTGGAAAAAAAGTTAACACAAACAACATACCAAGTAGAGAGAAACCAATTGATTTAAAAGAGAAATATATTTTTCCTGGTTTAGTTGATATGAGAGTGTTCGTAGGTGAACCTGGTTATGAATATAAAGAAAATTTTAGAACTCTAAGTAATGCAGCTTTATCAGGAGGAGTTACTTCAGTTGTAACAATGCCGAATACAGATCCAGTAATAGACAATGTATCTATAGTAGATTTTTTGAAAAGAAGAGGAAGAGATAAATCAAAAATTAATATATTCCCATGTGCCTCTCTTACAAAAAACGTTGAAGGAAGGAATATGACAGAGTTTGGACTTTTACAAAGTAAAGGAATAATAGCTTTCACAGATGGTGTAAAAACAATTCAAAATCCAAGATTAATGTCACGAATAATGAACTCTGCTGGTGATCTTGGGTGTTTAATTATGCAACATGCTGAAGATTATGAGCTTGCAAAAAATGGAATGATAAATTCTGGAATAATTGCCTCTAAATTAGGTTTATCAGGCATACCAGAAATTGCCGAGAGAATTTCGATTGAAAGAGACCTAACATTACTTGAAAAAGTAAAATGTAGATATCACATTTCACAATTATCATCACAAAAATCAGTTGAGGTAATAAAATATAGAAAAGAAATTGTTAAATTTACCTCAGGTGTTTCTATAAATAATCTATCTTTAAATGAAAATGATATCGGTGATTTTAAAACCTTTTTAAAACTATCTCCTCCATTAAGAAGAGAGGAAGACAGATTAGCTCTGGTTCAAGGTTTAAAAGATGGTTTGATTGATGTAATTGTTTCAGATCATAAGCCTGAAGATGAGGAGTCCAAAAGATTAACATTTGCACAAGCTGCTACAGGTGCTTCTGGTATAGAAACTTTATTATCATTGGCTTTAGAACTATACCATAACGAGTCGCTTAAACTTGAAACTATTATAAAAGCCCTAACCTCTAATCCAGCAAAAATATTAAAAATAGATAAAGGTAATTTATCTATTGGAAATGATGCTGACTTATGTATTGTTGATATTAATAAACCATGGATTGTAAAAAAAGATAAATTAGTTTCTAAGTCAAAAAATACTTCAATCGAAAACAAAAAACTTCAAGGAAAGGTAATAAATACATTTGTAAAAGGCAAAGAATTATTTAGGCTTTAATATGATTATTTTTTTTATTGCTGTAACTTGTTATTTGATCGGATCAATACCGTTTGGATTTATACTAACTAAAATATTTTTAAAAAAGGATGTCAGGGAAATTGGTTCCGGTAACATTGGGGCGACTAATGTTTTAAGAACTGGAAATAAAACAGTTGGCTATTTGACATTAATTTTAGATATTCTAAAGGCGGTAATACCAGTCATATACATTAAGTTTTTTTTCCAAGATTTTATATATATATCTGCTTTATGTGTATTCTTAGGTCATGTATTTCCTCTTTGGTTAAAGTTCAAAGGAGGAAAAGGTGTTGCTACTTTCGTTGGAATTTTATTTGCTATAGATATTTATCTTGGAGTAGTCTTTACCATTTCATGGTTTATAACATTTTTTATTTCTAAATATTCTTCTCTTTCATCTTTAGTAGGTGCAGCTTCTATACCAATTTATTTACTAATTTTAAATCAATTTGATCAGGTAATTTTTTTTGTAATAATGTTTGTCTTAATATTTTTTACCCATAGAGAAAATATTAAAAGGTTGAAAAATAAAGAGGAAAATAAGACTAAGATTTATTAATTTGACTATCTAGGTCTTTTGAGTAGTTTGTAGATTATGAATTTGGTCATTGTTGAAAGTCCTGCTAAAGCTAAGACTATTAACAAATATCTAGGTGATGATTATAAAGTTTTAGCAAGTTATGGTCATATAAGAGACTTACCTTCTAAAAATGGTTCTGTTGATCCTGATCAAGATTTTAAAATGGAATGGGAAGTTGACAACTTTTCAAAAAAATATCTTAAAGAAATTACAGATGCTGCTAAAAACTCTACTAAAATAATATTGGCTACTGACCCTGATCGTGAAGGTGAAGCAATAGCTTGGCATGTAAAAGAATATTTAGACGAAAAAAAACTTTTAAAAGATAAAGAAATTGAACGTGTTGTATTCAATGAAATAACAAAAAAAGCTGTAATACATGGAATAGAGAACCCTAGACAGATTGAACCACTGCTAGTTGATGCGTATATGGCTCGAAGGGCACTAGATTATTTAGTTGGTTTTAATATTTCGCCAATACTTTGGACTAAATTGCCAGGCTCTAAATCTGCAGGAAGAGTCCAATCAGTGGCTTTAAAATTAATTACAGAAAGAGAGCACGAAATAGAGTCTTTTAAACCAGAGGAATTTTGGACCTTAAGTATTAAATTTGCCGACAATAAAAATCAAAATATTACTGCCAGTATAAGTCAACTAGATAACAACAAGATTGAAAAATTCTCATTTAAAAACAAAGATGAAATAAATAAAGCTATATCAAGCATTAGCAAAAAAAAATTTAGTATTACTGATATTTCAAGCAAGGTGATAAATCGTAATCCTTCTGGGCCTTTCACTACATCTACTCTACAACAAACTGCTTCAAGTAGATTAGGTTTTGGTGCATCTAGAACAATGCAAATTGCCCAAAAACTATATCAAGGAATAGAGATAGAAGGTGAAACTATTGGATTGATCACTTACATGAGAACTGATGGAACCAACTTATCCAAAGATGCGGTACTGTCTTTCAGAAATTATATCCAAGAAGAAATTGGTAATGAATATTTACCAAAAGATCCTTTAAACTACTCTGGTAAAAAAGCAAAAAATGCTCAGGAGGCACACGAGGCAATAAGACCTACAGATATTATTAGAACTCCCCTAAGTGTTAAAAAATATCTAAGTGCAGATCAAAATAAATTATATGACCTCATTTGGAGCAGGGCTTTGTCTTCTCAAATGCAGTCTGCCAAGTTTGATAGAAATACTATTACTATAACTTCCGATGCTAATGATACAATTTGTAAAGCTAGCGGTTCAGTTCTAAAATTTGATGGTTTTTTAAAGATTTATAATAATCAAAATAAGGATGATGATGAAAGTATTTTACCAGCTATGTCTAAAGGTCCTATTAATATTGAAGCATTATTGGATGAACAACATTATACACAACCACCACCAAGATACTCTGAGGCCAGTTTAGTTAAAAAACTTGAAGAATTAGGTATTGGGAGACCATCTACTTATGCAAGCATTATATCTACAATTGCTAATAGAGGATATGCTGAAATACTCAATAAACGTTTTTTTCCCACAGATAGAGGTAAATTAATTTCAGCTTTTTTAGAAAAATTATTTTCAAAATATGTAGATTATAATTTCACAGCTGGACTGGAAGATCAATTGGATGAGATAACCACTGGAAAAGAAAGTTGGATAAAAGTATTAGAACTTTTTTGGAAAGATTTTAATAATAATGTTTCAGAAGTTAAAGAAAAAAGAACTAGAGAAGTTTTAGATTTACTTAATGAAAGTTTGGGAAGTTTAGTTTTTGATAAAGATAAAGAGGGAAATATTTTAAGAAAATGTCAATTATGTAATAATGGAACTCTTAGTTTAAAAAATAGCTTTAGAGGAGGTGCTTTCATAGGTTGTTCGAATTATCCAGAATGTAAATTTACAAGACCGTTATCTAAGGCGAAAGCAGCTGCACAAGCACAATTAGCCGAACCTAAATTAATTGGAAAACATGAGAACGGTAATGATATATATTTAAAAAATGGAAGATTTGGGCCATATCTTCAGTATGAAAAAATCCTTAACGAAATAGAAAATGAAAAAGCGACTAAGAAAAAGAAAAAAAGTAAAAAAAAAAAATCAGAAGTCAATGAACTGTTAAAAAATGTTTCAATACCCAAAGGTTTAGAATTGGAAAACATTGATTTAGAAAAAGCTAAATTCCTTTGTTCATTGCCAAAGTCTTTAGGAATAAATCCTAATAATCAAAAAGAGATTACATTAAATACAGGAAGATTTGGTCCTTATCTAAAATGTGAAAATAAATCTGCGAGAATTGAAAACATAGAAGAGATTTTTTCAATAGGTTTAAATCGAGCAATAACTCTTATAGCAGAAGCAAAACCAGGTAGAATTTCTTCATCTATAATTAAAGATCTAGGAGAACATCCTGAAGACAAAAAACCTGTAAGAATAATGAAAGGACAATATGGTCCTTACATAAAATACAAATCATTAAATGCTACAATTCCTGAAGAAAAAGAACCAACAGATTTAAATATGGAAGATGCATTAATATTGATTGAGAAAAGAAAAGAGTACGATAAAAGTAAAAAAAATAAAAAAAGGAGATAAAATGATAAGAAAATTTATTATAACTTCAATAATATTACTGTTTTTTAATAGTCCAATATTAGCTGATGTAGTGGATTGTAACAAATTTAGTAAATTATCTAAAGATTATCTTAAATGTCAAAAAGACAACCTTAAACAAAAAAGTGATGACTCAGGCCTAACTGGTACTGTAGAAAATTTTAAGTCAAGTAAAACATTATCTGAATTTTTTAAAAAAAATAAAAAATAATAATGAATTTTGAAGAAAAAATTAATGAACTTAAAATTTCACTTCCAGAAGCTAAGGCACCTGTTGGTTCATATATAGCAACGAAAGTCATTGGTAAATTACTTTACATATCTGGACAAATCTCAATTTCATCTTCAGGCGAATTAATTAAAGGTAAGGTTGGTAAAGATATATCTACAGATGAAGCTTATAACGCGGCAAAAAGATGTGGTTTAAGCATAGTTTCACAAGTTAAAAAAGCATGTGAAGGAGATTTATCTAAAGTCAAATCATGTATAAAATTAACAGGTTTCGTAAATTCAACTGATGACTTTATTGATCAGCCAAAAGTTATTAATGGAGCATCAGATCTTATAACCTCAATATTTGGCGAGGCTGGTATGCATACGAGAGCTGCGGTAAGTTCTAATAGTTTACCTCTAGGTGTTGCTGTTGAGGTTGATGCGATTTTTGAATTAAAATGAACTATCTGCCTATACCAAAGTATTTGATCTTATCTTGGCTCATTTTAATAGGTGAATAGATATTTCTGAGATCATAAATTGTAAATTTTTTTTTTTTTACTAATCTTTTAAAATTCAAAAATTTGAATTCATTCCACTCTGTATGGATAATAATTAAATCTGTTTTGAGGCATGCTGAAGATAAATCTTCACAAAATCTGACGTTAGTAAATTTTTCAAACTCTTTTTTTCTACCGGTTGGGTCGTAATATCTAATTTTTGCACCCTTTTTATGTAATCTAGGTATCATTAATAAACTTGATGCCTCTCTCATGTCATCTGTATTGGGTTTAAAAGTAACTCCTAAAAAAGTAATATTTTTATTTTTAATCTTATTATTTAAAATTTTATACACTCTATTTGCTAAAATTTTTTTTCTATCTTCATTCGATTTAATAACTGTTTTTACTATTGAAAGATCTGTTTTAAAACTTTTTGCAACATCAACTAAAGCTTTTGTATCTTTTGGAAAGCAAGAACCGCCATAAGCAGGTCCAGCTCTTAAAAATCTATCTCCAATTCTTTGATCTAAACCCATACCAAAAGAAATATCTTTTATATCTACACCACTTTTTTCGCATAAATTTGCAATTTCATTTATGTAGGAAATCTTTGTTGCTAAAAAAGCATTTGAAGCATATTTAACTAATTCAGCTCCTTTTCTTGACGTATTAAAATATCTGCTCTTTTTTTTTATAATGGGTAAATATAAAGAATTCATAATTCTGTTTGCTTTTTTGCTATTTGTACCTACTACCACCCTATCAGGATATACAAAATCTCTAATAGCTTCCCCTTCTCTTAAAAATTCTGGATTTGATACAACATCAACAATTTTTTTTCTTCCTTTTGAATTTAGAATTTTTTCAATCTTGTCACCTGTTAATACGGGCACTGTTGATTTAGTTACAACAATCTTATAATTTCTAATATATTTTCAAAAAAAAATCATATTAACATTCATAATTTTTATATAAAGGATGTTATTGAAAAACCTGAAATTAAGAATGCTCCCTCTAACAATGCAGTAATTGGAAGATATATATTGCCAAAAAAAGTCTTTAAAAAATTAGAGAACCAACCCAAAGGAAAAGGGGGTGAGATACATATCACAGATGCAATA
>CACLEQ010000009.1:0-25870 GCA_902605995.1 uncultured Pelagibacteraceae bacterium | reverse complement strand
GTTGTTACATTAAATGAATTTGAACCAGCTGCAGGTGTAAAAGTCTCTAAGATTGTAAATCTTTCTGATGATATAGCAAGAAATACGAGCTCAGAGTCTGCTAGAATTTCCACAATACCAGGACGAAATACTATCGGGATTGAAATTCCAAATTTATCAAGAGAGGATGTTTATTTAAGTGAAATAATAAATCATACGGATTTTAAAAGAAAAGACTTTAAATTACCAATAGCCTTAGGAAAAAATATTTCTGGTACTCCAATAGTTACAGATTTATCATCAATGCCACATCTATTGATAGCTGGAACAACAGGTTCGGGAAAATCAGTTTGTATTAATACTATTATTTTATCTCTGCTTTATAGACATACGCCTGACAAGTGTAAATTTATTCTCATTGATCCAAAAATGTTAGAACTCTCAACTTATGAAGGTGTGCCACATCTCCTGTGCCCTGTAATTACTGAAGCAAAGAAAGCTGCTTCTGTTCTTGGTTGGGTAGTAAAGGAAATGGAAAGTAGATACAGACTAATGACAAAAGAGGGAGTTAAAAATATTGATGGATATAATAATAAACACAGTTTGGCTATGCCTTATATAGTTGTTGTTGTTGATGAAATGTCTGATCTCATGATGGTTGCTGGAAAAGAAATTGAAAATTATATCCAAAAATTATCTCAAATGGCTAGAGCGGCTGGTATTCATATTATAATGGCAACTCAAAGACCAAGTGTAGACGTTATAACAGGAACCATAAAAGCAAATTTTCCAACACGTATTTCTTTTCAAGTCACCTCAAAAATTGATAGTAGAACGATTTTAGGTGAGCAAGGAGCTGAACAATTATTGGGAAAGGGGGACATGCTTTATATGACATCGGCAAATAGAATTGTAAGAATTCATGCTCCATTTGTTTCTGAAAATGAGATAGAGAAAATTAATAAATTTATAAGATCTCAAGCTGAGCCTGATTATATTGACGAGATTTTGGATTTTGCCGACGAAAAAGAGATGAGTGAAAATTCAAAAAATCAAGATCAAAAAGATGAGTTATATCAATCTGCTGTAGAGTTAATCAAAACTGAGGGGAAAGCCTCAACATCATTTTTACAAAGAAAACTTCAAATAGGATACAATCGTGCAGCTAGAATTGTAGATACAATGGAGGCGGAAGGTATAGTTAGCAAAGCTAATCATGTCGGAAAACGAGATGTTTTAAAATGATAAAATATATTTTTTCAATTTTACTAATCTTTTTTTCTAATCAAGCTTTAGCGAATGTTAAAACTAACTTAATTGTGAGTCTTGAAAATATCGAAAATATATCTTTTGATTTTGAGCAAAATATAAATGGGAAAATAGAAACAGGAAAATGTATTATCAAGTATCCCAAAAAAATTTACTGTAATTATGAATTATCAAATCAAAAAACACTAACATCGAATGGAAAGTCGTTAGCAATTAAAACTAAAACAAGTTATTTTCTTTACCCTTTAGATAGAACTCCTCTAAATCTAATTTTAGATAAAAATTTTTTAATAGAAAAGATTAAAACATCAGAAGGTAGAATTATCGATAAAAAATTTATAAATTTTAAATTTATTGAGAATGATAATGAAATTAATATTTTTTTTAATAAGAAAAATTATGATTTAATTGGATGGCAAACATTAGATATTTATCAAAATCTTAGCATTACGTATTTATCAAAAATTATAAAAAATCAAAATTTAGATAAAAACCTATTCACTTTACCGAAGAAAAATATTCCTAAATAGAGATAGTTTCTCTTTTAAAAACTTTCATTCCTCTAGAAATATAATTACTTAATGCATTTTTGTGATCCAAGGAACATGTGTGAACCCAGACTCTTTTTGTTTTTTTAAAAAAAGAAGCCTTGATTGCAGATGTCAGAAGATATGAACCTAATTTTTGATTTTGATACTCTTTCAACAAACCAAGATAGGCAATTTCAACTTCCTCATCATCAATATGTAAAATAAGTTCGAAATAGCCAGCAAGATCGCTATTATTCTTCAAAACATAGGTTTGCACTTTTTTACTTGAGGTATAATCTATCCACTGATTTTCGGTCCAGATTAAACGATCAACCCAATGATGATTTTTACCGATATTTTTATAGAAAAATTTATTTATTTGGAAATCTGTTGGTTTAATTAATTGTATGTGAAAATTTTTTGGAGGACTTTTAATATCTTTTAAATCATTTAAAGAATTAATTTCTAAGTAATTTCTTTCAATTTTTTTATTCACTGCACCATCTTACCAACTTTTTCACCTCCAAATAAGTGAAAGTGTAGATGAGGTACCTCTTGGCCGCCATGTTCATTGATATTCGTCAAAGCTCTATAGCCTTTTCCATTATCTACTGAGATGCCCAGTTTTTTAGCTACGATATTAATTCCCTTTAATAAACCAACCATTTCATCTTGAGAAGCATTTAAACTGAAATCATCCAAATCAACATATTTTCCTTTTGGAATAACAAGTGCATGAATTTTTTTTTGTGGGTTGATATCATAGAAAGATAAAACAAAATCATTTTCATATATTTTTTTACAAGGAATCTCACCTCTTAAAATTTTAGCAAAAATATTATTTTCATCATAAATCATTAAAGAACTTCTAACTCTCTGTTTATCTTAATTATTTTATTACCTTTGACAATAGCATCAACTTTTGCACATTCATAGTAAGCAAAAGATGTTTCTTCAGCAATGAGTTTCATTTCTAAACATTTTGATTTATTTGAAACAAGTAAATGTTCGATTAATTCAGGCGGATCTCCTAAATACATCATCAATGCTATTACATCATCTTGTTTTTCAAAATCTGCTTGTTCTTCAATTTTTGCTACTCTATCTGAGACACCAATTTCAAATTCTGTAAAAGCTACATACCCTTTATAAAGGACAAAAATTAATATTAATACAATTACGACTTTTAATTTACTCACTAAGATTTTTTTCTTTTTTCCAACTCCTGCTCTACCTGCTCAATTTTAATATTATTGGCTTCTAAGAACATAATTAAATGATAAAATACATCCGCTGCCTCATGAATTTCGTTTGAATTTTTTTCAACAGACTCGATTAATTCATTTATTTCCTCTAAAACTTTGTCTTTACTAAAAGATTTATCACTTAATAATTTATTTGTATAAGAACCTTCTACTGGATTTTTTTTTCTTTCCCTGGCAAGATTGAAAAGGCTTTCTAATGTGGTTAACATTTTTAAATTCTAACAGGAATTCCTTTCGAGTCCAAATATTCCTTTGCTTCTTTAACTGAATATTTTCCATAATGAAATATTGATGCAGCTAGAACAGCGCTAGCTTTACCTAATTTAATACCTTCAACTAAATGATCTAAATTACCCACACCACCTGAAGCAATTACTGGAATATTTACTTTTGTAGAAATCTTTGACATTAAATCAATATCATAACCAACTTGTGTACCGTCTCTATCCATTGATGTTACTAATAATTCTCCAGCCCCATTTTCCTCCATTTGTTTCACATACTCCATTGCATCAATACCACTATTGTTCCGTCCTCCATGAGTAAACACTTCCCACTTATCTCCATTTTTCTTTGCATCGATTGCAACCACAATACACTGAGAACCAAATTTTTTTGAACTATCAATAACAACTTTTGAATTTTCAACTGCCGCAGTATTTATTGAGACTTTGTCGGCACCACAGTTAAGAAGTCTATTTATATCCTCTACACCTCTAATTCCACCTCCCACAGTCAAAGGTACAAAACATTTCTTTGAGGTTTTTTCTACAACATCATAAATAATATCTCTATTTTCGTTAGAAGCAGTTATATCTAAGAAACAAATTTCATCTGCTCCACCATCGCTATAAATTTTTGCTTGTTCAACTGGATCACCAGCATCTTTTAAGTCAACAAAGTTTATACCTTTAACGACACGGCCGTTCTTAACGTCTAAACAAGGAATTATTCTATTTTTAAGCATCTTCCTTTGCCAACTCCTCTAATTTAATATCACCATCATAAATAGCTTTACCAACTATTATACCTTCAACATTTTTTAAATTCTTTGCTTTTTTAATGTCACCTATTGATGAAACTCCACCAGAAATAATCACAGGACAATTTGATATTTCAGCGACTTTTAAAGTTTCATTAAAATTCGGACTTTGTTTCATACCATCCCGATTAATATCTGTAAAAATTAATCTACTGACACCATAATCATTAACTTCTTTTAAATAATCTAAAGTTAATTGATTAGTGTTTTCTTTCCATCCAGATACTGACAAATATCCATCTTTAGCATCCAAACCTAAAGCAATTTTATCAGGAAATTTTTCACACGATTCTTTTAAAAAATTTTTATCTTTTATGGCAGCACTCCCTAAAATCACTTTATCAACACCTGCATCGATATATTTTAGAATACTATCCAGCTTTCTGATGCCACCACCTATCTCAACCTTTAGATTGAATTTACCAACTATATCTTGGATAATGTCTAGATTAACTGTTTCTCCAGTTAAAGCTCCATCAAGATCAACTATGTGTAAATTTTTAAAACCATGATCCTTAAATTTGCTAGCATGTTCAACTGGAGACATTTCGTACTCGGTTTTGTTATCAAAATCTCCTTTAACTAACCTTACACACTTTCTATCCTTAATATCTATTGCTGGAAATATTTTCATTTATAAACTTATGAAATTATTAATTATTTTAAGACCAATCTTATCACTCTTTTCAGGATGAAATTGAGTACCAAAAATATTTTCTTTTTCAATGGAGCAAACAATATTTGATGAATAATCCGTCGTTGCTGAAATCACTTTTTTATCTTCTGGGATAAATTCATAACTATGAACAAAATACATATGAGAATTATTTTTTATATCTTTAAAAATTTTACTATCCTTGATGATATTAATTTCATTCCAGCCGATATGAGGAAGTTTAAATTTTCCATTTTGATTATCTATTTTTGAAACTTTTCCCGAAATCCATCCCAATCCTTTAGTTTCAGTTTCTTCATATCCAATATCAGCAAACATTTGTAAGCCAACACAAATTCCAAGGAGTGGTTTTTTATTAGTAATTGCAAATTCATTAAGTGTATCAGAAAGACCATTAATTTTTTTTAAAGCTTCTATGCAACTCTTAAACGAGCCCTGCCCTGGTAAAACAACTTTATCTGAAGATTTAATCTTGTTTAAATTTGATGTTACCTCGAGATTTACTTTATCTTTAGCAACTTCCTTAAAAGAGTTTATTACCGAGCTTATATTGCCCGAATTATAATCAACAATTGTAACTTTCATTAAACTTATAATGAGCCTTTAGTGGATGGAATACTCTTTTTATTTCTTGGATCCATCTCTAATGCAGCTCTTAAAGATCTTGCTAAAGCTTTATAGCAAGATTCGATTATATGATGACTGTTGTCACCGTAAATATTTTCAACGTGCAATGTAATACCTGCAGATTGAGAAAAAGCTTGAAACCACTCTTTGAATAATTCTGTATCCATTTCACCTAACTTCTCTACTTTTAATTTAACTTTCCAGATTAAATAAGGTCTGTTAGAAACATCTAATGCTACTCTTGTTAATGTTTCATCCATTGGAATGATTGTGTGGGCGTATCTTTTTATACCTACAAATTTTTTAGATGCCTTTTTTAAAGCTTCTCCTATAGCAATACCAGTGTCCTCTGTGGTGTGATGAAGATCTATATGAGTATCTCCTTTAGCTTTAACTTTTATGTCTATTAAAGAATGCTTTGATAATTGTTCTAACATATGATCCAAAAAACCTATCCCAGTGTCAATTTGGTACTTACCTTTACCATCAATGTTGATCTCAACATCGATACGTGTCTCTTTTGTTTTTCGAGATACTTTTCCTTTTCTAACCATATGAATTTAATGGTATACATACATAATCTCACTATATCAATATGAGTATGAACACTTGAAGTATCAAAAATAATTACCATTTATTAGATATGACAACAATAGTACTAGTGAGAAAAAACAATGAAGTGGTAGTTGCAGGTGATGGCCAGGTAAGTATGGGCAATACAGTTGTGAAAAGCACAGCTTCAAAAGTTAGAAAAATAGAAAAAAGAGATGTCGTAGCGGGTTTTGCAGGGTCTACTGCTGATGCTTTGACTTTGTTTGAGAGATTAGAAGCTAAAATAGAAAAACATGCAGGCAATTTATCTAGAGCTGCAGTCGAGTTAGCTAAAGATTGGCGAACAGATAAATATTTAAGAAGACTTGAGGCATTAATGGCTATAGGCGATAAAGAAAATAGTTATATTATTTCAGGAACTGGAGATGTGCTAGAGCCTGAAGGTGATGTAATTGGAATAGGTTCGGGTGGTAATTATGCTCTAGCTGCTGGAAAAGTTTTAATGGGTACCGATATGAATGCCGAACAAGTTGCAAAGAAAGCAATTGAAGTTGCTTCAGAAATTTGTGTCTTCACTAATAATAATATTAGAATAGAAAAAATATAATGGAAAAAAATAACGTCACTCCCTTAGTGCCTAAGGACAAAAAAAATGATGAAAATGAGTCTTTAGTAAGTTCGTTATCACCAAGAGAAATAGTTTCTGAGCTAGATAGATTTGTTGTTGGTCAAAACAAAGCTAAAAAAGCTGTGGCTGTAGCATTAAGAAATAGGTGGAGAAGACAAGCTTTAAAGGGTGAGATGAAAAATGAAGTTTTACCAAAAAATATTCTTATGATTGGTCCAACAGGAGTGGGTAAAACTGAGATTTCAAGAAGGTTATCTAAGCTAGCTGAAGCTCCATTCGTAAAAGTTGAAGCCACAAGATTTACAGAGGTTGGTTATGTAGGTAGAGATGTAGAACAAATCGTCAGAGACTTAGTTGAAATTGCGATTTCAATGGAAAGAGTGAAAAAAAGAAAGGAAGTTTACGCACAAGCACAAAAATTAGCTGAAGAAAAAGTTTTAGATGCTTTAGTTGGAAAAAAAGCAAGTTTAGCAACACGAGAAAGTTTTAGGAAAAGACTAAGAAATGGTGATTTAGATAATAATGAAATTGAGATTGCAGTGAGCGACTCAGGTAACAGTACTTCATTTGAGATCCCTGGTATGCCAGGAGCAAATGTAGGTATGATAAACATTGGTGAAATGCTTGGCAAATCAATGGGAGCAAAAGAAAAAAAGAAAAAAATGAGTGTAAAAGAATCCCATGAAATTTTAATAAACGATGAGTCTGATAAATTAATTGAGCAAGATAAAATTATAAAAGCTGCAAAAATATCAACTGAGAATAATGGGATCGTATTTTTGGATGAAATAGATAAAATTTCTGGAAGAACTGACAGAGTTGGGGGTGATGTATCTAGAGAAGGAGTACAAAGAGACTTATTGCCATTGATTGAAGGAACAACTGTAAACACAAAATATGGACCAATAAAAACTGATCATATCTTATTTATTGCTTCTGGTGCTTTTCAGCTTGCAAAGCCATCAGATTTACTCCCAGAGCTACAAGGAAGATTGCCAATTAGAGTTGAGCTAGAGGCTTTAACAAGTAAAGATTTTAAAAGAATATTAAAAGAACCAGATTTTAGTTTAATCAAACAATATGTTGCTTTGTTAAAAACAGAAAATGTGGACCTTGAGTTCTCTGAAGATGGGATAGATAAAATTGCCAAGGTAGCATCAGAAGTGAATGCAACAGTTGAGAATATTGGTGCACGAAGACTGCACACTATAATTGAAAAGATTTTGGATGAAATAAGTTTTACAGCTACTGACAGGGCTGGTGAAAAAATTATTATTGATCAAAATTATATTGATAAAAACTTAGATAATTTAATCAAAGATACTGATCTGTCTAAATTTATTTTATAATTTTTTCTTTAAAAAAATATAAAAAGCTCCACTACCACCATCGTGGACATCTGCTTCTCTAATTTCCTGAACTAGTTCCATTAATTCTAGATTAGACTTTATATAATTAGGCACAGAATTTTTTAAAATACCAAGATCTTTTGAAGTATAGGGATTCTTTTCGTTGTCAGAATGCAAACCTTTTCCAGTGATAATCAATATTTTTTTAATTCCAGTACTATATGCGTGATTTATAAGCTCCCTAATTTTATCATTTGCTGTATCCAATGAGTATCCATGAAGATCACATATTTTCGAGGAAGGTGAAATTTTTTTAGTTTGTTTTAAATCTTTATTAGGTAAACGATCATTTTTTGAAAGAAAGTTTTCCCAATCTTTTTTATCTTTATCTGAAATCTTTCTGTTCAATTAAGTTAGTGTATCAACTAGCTGCCAGTTAGGATTGTTGGATCTAGTGTCTCTTGAAAAAACCCAAGTATCATATATTTTCTTAATTTTTTCCGGATGTCCTGAAATTATTTTTTTATTTTTGTCCCTAATGCAAGTAATAACTTCACCAACAAAATCAACAGTCACTTGTAAAAAGTTTTCTATTTTTTTGTGTTCTTTTATATTTGCTGAATTGATGCCAATAAATGTTATTTCTGCAAAATGTCCCCTCTGATCCCTCTCTTTAAGAGCTTGATTAAATTGGTCAAAAATTTTTTTGCTCAACAATGGTTTACTAGTAGTCAATTTATTATCATTATCACTAAAATCAGTTATAATTGTCTCATAGGCAATCTTTGCTCCTGTCAAAAATTCTTTTTTTGCAAAATCATCAAAGTCACTACCTTTTTTAAATTTCTTATCTATCTGAACATTTTTTAATATCTCTTGAAACTGTGGCGGAGGTTTTCCCTCAAAACCTGTTTTCTTTCCAAGAATTCCTCTTAATCTTAGGAAAATAAAACCAGCAATCATTGCTAATAATATTATATCAATATATTCAAAACTATAATTCATTATCTAATAGTAATTACTCTGTTGATATATTTCAACCAACAATTACATTAAAGACAAATGAACACAGCAATTTTATCAATTATTTTAGTACCAATTATAGAAATATATCTATTTATAAAAATCGGAGCTAAAATTGGTGCATTTAACACAATATTACTAATCTTCTTAACGGCTTTAACGGGTATAATTTATGCAAGATACGAAGGACTAAACACTTTAAAATCAGGTTTTTCTCAGATGGTAAAAAATGAAATTCCTGCTTATGAAATGATTTCAGGCGCAGCAATAGCATTTGGAGCTCTCCTTTTAATTATACCTGGTTTTGCAACTGATATCTTAGGTTTTCTAATTATATTTCCTTTAACAAGAAAATTAATTTTCAGAAAAGTTTCGAGCAAATTTGAAAAGAAAGAGAATAAAAAAAATAATTTTATAGAAGGCGAGTTTGAAGATATAGACGATGACAATGACAGAAAAATTTAAAATTTTAGCAAAATTTATTAAAGATGCTTCAAGCGAAACTCCAGATGTGGAGACATATCTCTTTGTAAAAGATAATATTTCTAAATATCAATTAAATATAGATATAAGCTCAAAAGCTATAAAAAATAAACTTATTGAAGTCAATACCTCTTTAAAGTTTGAAGACAAAGAGCCTAATGAAAAAAAATCATACTACGAGATTATTTATACAACGGTTATAAAAGTAGATGAAGATGTAAAGGAGAAAAAAGAATTAGAAAAAATAATATTATGCGATATTCCTACAAAGATATATCCGGAATTAGAGAAATCTTTTTTAAATTTATTAAACAATTCAGGTCATCCAAATATAAAGTTAGAAAAAAAAGTTGATTTTTATAAATTATACAACGAAAGATTTAATTAAAGTAATTTTTTTTAAGATTATTTTTTAAATAGACTTTGTGATCACTTAGTTCTTTACTTGTTACTTCAATAATTTTTTTTGAATAAGAATCTTTAATATAATTTTCCTCTTTTAATTTTTCATCTTGACTTGTAAAATTTAATGTTGGTTCTTTTTGATCAATTAAATTTATGTATACTTTAGCTAACAGATCACAGTCAATTAATGCAGTATGAAGTTTTCTTTTTGAGTTATCAATTCTATATCTTCTACACAAAGCATCTAAGCTTGATGAAGATCCAGGATATTTATTTCTTGCTAAAACTAACGTATCAACAATTTCGTTATTAATTGGTTTTTTTCCTAAAATTTTTAGTTCATTATTTAAATGGGTTAGATCAAATTCTGCGTTATGGATAACTAATTTTTTATTGTGTATAAAATTCAAAAAATCATCCACAATATCAACAAATTTTTTTTTTTTAGATAAAAAATCATCTGAATAGCCGTGAACTTCAAACGCTTTCTCAGAAACTTTTCTCTCAGGATTTAAATATTGATGAAAATTGTTTTTCGTGGGTATTAAGTTTTCTAATTCAATACAGCCTATTTCAACAATTCTATGACCATCTTTAACAGATAAACCAGTGGTTTCTGTATCTAATACTATTTCTTTCATTTAAAGAATCTTTTTTAAAATATATCTTATCTCTTTTTTTACAGATTTATTAGTAAAATTATTTTTAATAATGAAGTGTGATTTTTTTTTCTTATAATCAAGTGGAAGTTGAATATTTCTGAATCTGTTCATTAATTTTTTGTTAAAATTTTTTCTTTTTTTTAAATTTGATAAAATTTCAGATCTCTTAGATTGAATAAATATTAAAATATCTTTTTTTTTATCGAGGTTATTTTCTAACAAAAGAGGTATATCTAAAATTACATATTTTCTATATCTGTTTTTTTTTAAAAATAAATTCATTTTTTTTCTAACCTCAAAATGAACTACATTTATAATTTTTTTTAGATTTGAATTTTTAATTAATATTGCTTTTGAAATTTCATGTTTGTTAATTGGAAATGAAAATATATATTTTGGTAAAGCTTTTTGAAGTTTTTTAAAAATCTTTTTATTATTTCTATATAATTTTCCTACTTCCTTATCTGCGTCAAATACAGGAAAACCGAAGCTCTTTGCTACGTAACTTTTCCCAGCACCTATATCCCCTAAAATTCCTATTCTTTTCATTAATCTAAAAGCTTAATTATACTGTCGTTTATTTCTGGCTTGATTCCGTGCCAAATTTTAAAAGATGCCAGAGCTTGATAAATAAACATTTTTTTCCCATTTTCTACGATATTCCCATTATTTTTTGCTTCATTTAAAAAATTTGTTTTACTTGGATTATAAATTATATCAAAAAATAATTTATTCTTTTCAATTTTAGAAAAATCTATAATAATTTTATCTTTTTTGTTCAAACCTAAACTTGTTGCATTAATAATCATATCAAAGTCTGGTATTTCACCCCATTCGATCACCTTTAAGTTGTTAGATAATTTTTTTAACCTTTCAGCCTTATTTTTGGTTCTGTTACTGATCATTATTTTTAAAACTTTCATTTTATTTAAAGCAAAGATTATTGAGGGCACCACACCCCCTGCTCCAAGAATTAAAATTTTTTTATTTTTAATGTCGTATTTGATATCTTTAATGGCAGTCTCAAACCCATAGATATCTGTATTATACCCAACAATAGATTGTTTATTAAAATGTACTGTATTTACAGATTGGGTAATTTCAGCTTCAGGGCTTAATTTATCTAAAAATGGAATTATTTTTTCTTTGAGGGGAACCGTTACATTTATGCCATTTATTTTTTTTTCTCTCATTTTAGAAATCAACGTTTCTAACTCTGAAGGCTCACATTCTTCTTTGTCATAAATTGCATTAATATTATTTTTTTTTAACCAAAAATTATGGAGTAATGGTGACTGCGAATGTTTTATTGGTTTCCCAATTACTAAATATTTTTTCATTAATAGTTATTTAAATATTCTTTAATTCTGTTTATTGGAAGTCCCATTATAGTATTTGTATCCCCTTCTATATTTGAAAACAATTTCCTACCCTCTCCTTCAATTTGATAGACGTTATAAGCATATAAAGATTCATCAGATATTTTTGACAGGTAATTTTTAAGGTCATCTTCACTTAGATCTTTCATTGTTAAATATGCCTTATCACTATAATTCCAAACCATGGAACCATTTTTTGATATACATACAGAACTAACAAGATTGTGTTTCTTTCCATTCAATTTTTTTAATATCTCTAATGCTTCTGTCCTGTTTTCAGGTTTAGATATTAGTTCTCCATTCAAATCTATTACACTATCAGCACCCAATACTAATTTATCAATATTTTTAGAACTTATCTTATTTGCTTTAACTTCAGCTAAATTTTTTGAAATCATTTCGGGTGTGGCTTTTTCTTTAAGTAAGCTATTTTTTATACCTTCTTCATCAACATTTGATGGTTCTACCTCATTTTCAATATTATTTTTGTCGAGCATTTCTTTTCTTACTTTACTTTTGGATGCTAATATTAGTTTAATCATTTTTTTTATATATCTCGTAAATTTTTATTACTGAAGCAGCTGTTTCTTCAACAGATTTTCTAGTAACATCAATCATTGGCCAATTATATTTTCTAAATGTATTTTTTGCATCATTTACTTCTTTCGTTATCATTTCTAAATTAGTATAAGTACCACCAACACTTTCCTTTAACGAACTAAGCCTGTTTTTTCTGATATCTGCTAATCTTTCTGGTTCCGTATTTAATCCAACAATACAATAACTTTTGGGATTCTCTCTTAAAAATTGGGGAATTGATTTTTCATTTACTAAAGGAATATTAGAAGTCTTGAAGCCTTTGTTAGCCAGATATATTGCGGTAGGTGTTTTGCTGGTTCTGCTTACACCTAGTAAAATTATATCAGATCTATTAATTTCTTTGACAAGATTTCCATCATCATGATTCATTGTAAATTGTATGGCTTCAATTCTTTTATAATATTCTTCATCTAGAGCATATTGGCCACTAGGTTCATGTGATGCTTTTTGGTTTAATAATTTTGAAAAACTTAAAATTAAATCTCCGAGAACGCCAAAACATGGAATTTTTTTTTTACTACAAGTATTTGCCAAATGCTTCGCTAAATTACTATCAACAATAGAATACAATATAACTGCATTAGGATGTTTTTCAGCGTTGGCTAAGATTTTTAAAATTTGATTTTCAGTTCTGGTAAATGAATAAGTGTTTATTTTATAATTAATATTCTTAAATTGAGCTTTGATAGCTGTAAAAATTCTATCAAGAGTTTCACCAGTAGAATCAGAAATTAAATAAACTTGATATGTATCACTCATGTATAAACTGTTAATAAATTTTTATAATTTAATTTATATTTACTTAATCTAAAATTCTTTAATTTATGTTGTAAAACTCAGCTTTTATTAACATTTTTAGATATATGTATAAAATTGTAAAGGAAATCTGTAATTTTGTTAATTAGCTTCAATTTATCTTATATATTAAAGAATCTTTTATGTTCTAAATGTTAATTATAAGTTAATAAAATGTTTATAAAAATTAATTATCACAAATCACACAATATACTAATAATACAATTAAATATTATAAGTTATTATTATGACACCAATAGATAAAGTAGTAATTAATAACAAAACTGACATAAATCCTATTTGGATAATGAGACAAGCAGGTAGATATTTGCCTGAATTTAGAAAAATCAGAGAAAAAAATACTGACTTTATAAAACTATGTTTAAATTATGAGTTATCTACGGAAATTACACTTCAACCACTTAAAAGATTTCAATTAGATGCAGCTATAATTTTCTCAGATATTCTGATGATTCCACATGGACTTAACCAAGAAGTTAATTTTAAAAAAAATTTTGGGCCTTTACTAGGCGAACTGGATTTAAATCTAATTTCTAGTTTAGAGGAAAAAGATTTTATTAAGAAAGTTAATCCAGTTTACAAAGCAATTGAATTAGTAAGTAAAAATCAATTAACAGATAATAAAACCACCATAGGGTTTGTAGGGGCTCCATGGACATTGTTGGTTTACATGGTTAATAAACAGTCACCTAAATTTAATTTTTTAGATAATTTTTTTGAAGACAAACACAAGTTAAAAAGAATACTCAACATAATAGAAAAATTTGTAAAAATTCATATTAAAAATCAAATAGATAATGGCGCTAATGTTATTCAAATTTTTGACAGTTGGGCTGGACTATTGCCCGCAAAGGATTTAAATAATTATGTTTATAATCCAACAATTCCCTTGGTTGAGTTTGTAAAGTCTTTAAATATTCCAGTTGTTTGTTTTCCAAGAGGTATCAAAGATTATAAAAACTATTGCGACATCGTAAAACCTGATGTCATTTGCATAGATTATGAGGCTGATCCTATTCAGATCGAAAGAAATATAAAAATTCCTGTACAAGGTGGAATGAATCCTAAAACCTTGTTAACAGATAAAGAAAATTTAAAAAAGGAAGCAAAAAAGTATTTAGATATCTTTAAAGATCATCCATATATATTTAATTTAGGACATGGTGTTTTACCAGAAACTAACCCTGATATGATGGATTATTTAGTAAAAACTGTAAAAGATTATTGATGAATGAAAAATTAGATCACCCACTCATAAAGTTTGGAAAAACTGGAGTTTTAGTTATCAATTTAGGAACCCCGGACTCCACAGGTTGGCTTGACATTAGAAAATATCTTAAAGAATTTTTATCAGACAGAAGAGTTATAGAAGTTAACCCTTTTGTTTGGCGAATAATTTTGAATGTATTCATTTTAAATTTAAGACCCTCTAAGACCGCAAAAGCCTATAAAGAAATATGGATGAAAGAAAAAAATATCTCACCGTTATTACACTATACTCAGAAACAATCTGAAAAAATAGCTAACTCCATATCATCAGAAAATTTAATTATAGACTATGCAATGAGATATGGAAATCCAAGTATAAAAAGTAAAATTATTAAACTTCATAAAGAAGGATGTGAAAACCTGGTAATTTTGCCTCTTTACCCACAATATGCAGCGGCTACTACAGCAACTGTGTGTGACGAGGTTTATAGAACTTTAATGAAAATGAGATGGCAACCTTCTCTAAAGATAATTCCACATTATGAATCTAACCCTTTATATATAGACGCATTAGTAAATTCTATAAATAAAAAAATTAAGGAAATTAGTTGGAAACCAGATTTAATAATTGCTTCTTACCATGGTATTCCAAAGAAATATTTTGATAAAGGAGATCCTTATCATTGCTATTGTCATAAAACCACAAGATTAGTTTCAGAGAAGTTAAACTCTCTTGAAATTAAAACAACGTTTCAATCTCGATTTGGACCTCAAGAATGGCTCAAACCTTATACTGACAAAACACTAGAAAGTTTACCAAAGGAAGGAAAAAAAAATATTTTAACTATATGCCCTGGTTTTTCTTCAGATTGTGTAGAAACTTTAGAGGAAATATTAATACAAGGCAAAGAAAGCTTCATAAATTCAGGAGGAGAAAACTTTGATATGGTTCCTTGTTTAAATGATAATGACGACCATATCGTTTTGTTAAAATCATTAATACAAGAAAATATTAAATAAATGAATACTTATCTAATTTTTAAAGCCCTACATTTGATTTCTGTTATTTCTTGGATGGCGGGTCTGTTGTATCTTCCAAGAATATTTGTCTATCATGCCCAAAATAATTCAGAAAAAACAGTATCAGATGTCTTCAAGATCATGGAGAGAAAATTGTTTCTTTATATTATGAACCCAGCCATGATTTTATCTTGGTTATTTGGATTATTATTAGTGCATGAGATTGGTTTTCAACAATTAGGTCAAACCTGGATGATTTTAAAATTACTTTTTGTAGTTATACTGACTATTTATCATTTTTATCTTGGAAGAGTTCTAAGCCATTTTAGCAATAATACGAATAACCATTCACACAAATTTTATCGTTTTATTAACGAAATTCCGACCATATTGTTAATTTTGATAGTATTTGTTGTAGTTTTAAAGCCTATCTAGGGTTGAATATTATTAAATAGTATATATATTAAGATTATTATTAAGTCCTTAATAATTTAAATCATGAACATTCAAGAATTAAAATTAAAATCTTCTGAACAGCTCATTACCCAGGCAGAAGAACTTGGGATAGAAAATGCTAGCACTTTGAGGAAGCAAGAAATTCTTTTTGCTATTTTAAAAAAAGTTGCTGAAAAAGAGGAAATCACCGGCGCAGGAGTTTTACAATTATTGCAAGACGGATTTGGTTTCTTAAGAGCGATGGAGTCTAACTACCTTCCTGGACCTGATGATATCTATGTAAGCCCTAGTCAAATTAGAAAATTTGGTTTAAGAACCGGAGATACAGTTGAGGGACCAGTCAGAGCACCAAAAGAAGGTGAGAGATATTTTGCTTTATTACAAGTAAGTAAAATCAATTTTGAAGAGCCAGATAAGTCTAGACATAAAATTGCATTTGACAATTTAACACCACTTTATCCAGACAAACAACTTGTTATGGAAGTAGAGATTATTAAAACTGAAAAAAAACCGGATCTTACTCCTAGGTTAATTGATTTAGTAAGTCCAATTGGTAAAGGACAAAGATCAATAATAATTTCTCCACCAAAGGCGGGGAAAACGATGATCTTACAAAGCATTGCAAATTCAATAGCAAAAAATTATCCCGAATGTTACTTAATAGTTTTGTTGATTGATGAGAGACCTGAAGAGGTAACTGATATGCAAAGAACAGTTAAAGGTGAGGTTATAAGTTCAACTTTTGATGAACCAGCGCAACGACATGTGGCAGTTGCGGAAATGGTAATAGAAAAAGCTAAAAGACTAACTGAGCACAAGAAAGATGTAGTTATCTTACTGGACTCCATAACAAGATTGGGTAGAGCGTATAATGCTGTTATACCTAGCTCTGGTAAAGTTCTAACAGGTGGTGTTGATGCAAATGCACTACAAAGACCAAAGAGATTTTTTGGTGCTGCAAGAAATATAGAAGAGGGAGGGTCTTTAACGATCATTTCAACCGCCTTGATAGACACAGGTAGCAGAATGGATGAGGTAATTTTTGAAGAGTTTAAGGGTACTGGTAACAGCGAAACAGTTTTAGACAGAAAGATTGCTGATAAGAGAATTTATCCTGCTATAGATATTACAAAATCAGGCACAAGAAGAGAAGAGTTGTTATTTGATAAAAATGATCTTCAAAAAATGAATGTTTTAAGAAGAATAATCGCTCCCATGGGTACAATGGACGCCATTGAATTCATTAATTCAAAATTGAAAAATACAAAAAACAATTCTGAGTTTTTTAATTCAATGAACAAACCTGCTTAAAATGACTATTGATCTTAATAGAGATCAAAAAATTAAACTCAAGAGATTATTCGAGCAAAAAAATTATTCAAAGTTCGAGTCATTTGTAGAAAAGCTAGGCAGTTTAGACGATCTTCCAAAATATTTATTAATGGGCTATGCGAGCTCAAAAGTTTTGAACCCAAATTCAAAAAAAGACGATTATTTTAAATCAACAATTATTTTTGAGAAAATTTATTCAAAAGACAAGTCAAATTTAGAAGCCTTTTATAATTTAATACTTTCTAGTATAAAAGCTGAAGTAGCTAGTTATGTTCTTCCACATTTAAACGATAAGTACAGATTAAAAGAGAAAGATCCTAAAGTGGTAGAAGGTTTGGCAAGAGTTCATTTTTTTCTGGGAAATCTCGATCTCTCTGTTAAATTTTTTAAAGAGCTAATAAGCCTAAATCCAAGTTCAACAATCGACGGCGGGAGATTAACATATTTAGCTTGTATGAATTATCCGTCTGGAATTAAACAAAAAGATTATTTTATAGAGGCCAGCAAATTAGGAGAAACTTTTAATAAATATTCAAAATTTAAAGAATACCCACGGAAAGATTTTAAAAATGATAAGATAAAAATTGGTTTTTTATCTGGAGACTTTAGACAACACTCGGTTAATTTTTTTTTAAAAGATGTTATTTCAAAAATAAATAAAGATGAATTTCATTTAGTTGCTTTAAGTAACTTAGAAATTAATAGGCATCACGAAGGCATAACAGGTTTCTATAAAAAAAACTTTGATGAGTGGTTTGATATTATTGATACAAAAGATGAGGATTTAATTACTTTAGTTAGATCGCTTAATTTAGATATATTAATAGATTTAAATGGTTTCACTTATGGCAATAGAGTGAATATTTTAGCTGCTAGATCAGCAAAAGTACAAATCGGCTGGTGTGGTTATAATAATTCATTGGGCATCGATAATATGGATTATATTATTGCAGATAAAAATCTTATTAAAAAAAGTGAAGAGTCTCTTTACAAAGAAAAAATAATATATTTACCTAATATATGGAATGCCATGACAAAACCTGAAAATTTGCCAAAAGTAAATGAGTTGCCGTATCAAACTAGCAAAATTTTTAGTTTTGGTTCGTTTAATAGTTTTAAAAAAATTTCCAATGATACCGTAAAAGTTTGGTCTAAAATTTTAAATAACTCAAATTCACAATTATATTTAAAAAATTCTCAAGGATATAATAAAGAAGTATATGAAAATTTAAAAAGTAAGTTTGAAAAAAATGGTGTAGATTTAGAAAAAATTATTTTTTTAAAAAAATCAGATGTCAATATTTTCCTGAAAGATTACAACAAAATAGATTTAGCATTAGATACTTTCCCTTATCCAGGTGTAACAACTTCTTTTCAATCGTATTTAATGGGAGTTCCAGTTTTAAGTTTAAGTGGCCATAATCTTAATTCCAGGTGTGGAGAGAGTATTAACAGAAATTTAGGAATGGATGAATTTATAGCAACCGATCATGAAGATTATTACAATAAATCTATATTTTTTCAAAATAAAAGCAAACTCTCTCAATTAAGATTATCTTTAAGAGAAAAAGTTTTAAACTCAAAGTTATTTGATACAGATAATTTCACTAATGACTTGTCGATTATTTTTAAGGAAGTCTTGAATAAATAAAATTCAGTTTTACAGAGGCTTCAATTTCAAGCTATAATATTTAAATGACTATTTATGCTTTATCTACGGGTCCCGGTGTGTCTGGAGTCGCTATAGTTAGAGTCTCAGGTTCAGATGCCTCTAATGTGATCAAATCACTTACTGGTATGGAAATTCCTAAACCGAGAATGGCTACCCTTCGAAAAATCAATAATATTGAGACTTCTGAACTAATTGATGAAGGCATAATAATCTGGTTTCCTGGCCCACAGAGCTACACAGGTGAAGATATGGCAGAAATTCATATTCATGGAGGTAAAGCTGTAGTTTTAGCTGTGCAAAACGAAATCTCAAAGGTAAAAAATTGTAGATTAGCTGAACCAGGTGAGTTTACAAAGCTTGCTTTCCAAAATGGAAAAATAAATTTGCTTAAAGCTGAAAGTATAGCAGATTTAATTTCAGCAGAAACAGAAATTCAAAGATTACAAGCTGTAAAAATTATGAGAGGAAAATCCTCAAAAAAATTTAATGAGCTTAGAGAAAAATTGCTGAAACTTTTATCATTTGTTGAAGCCAAAATAGATTTCCCAGAAGAAGATCTACCTGAAGAAAATTTAAAAAAAATAAAAATGGACACATTAGATGTCTTAGAGGAGATTAATAAAATTTTAGATGATCAAAAGGTTGGAGAAATAATTCGTGAGGGTTTTAAAATTGCAATTGTAGGGCCAACGAATGCTGGTAAATCAAGTCTGTTAAATAACCTATCAAAAAGAGAGGTTGCTATAGTTTCTGAGATTGATGGTACTACAAGAGATATTGTTGAAACTCATTTAAATATAGATGGTTATCCTGTCATTATTTCAGATACAGCAGGCATAAGAGATTCAAAAGATGAAATTGAAAAAAAAGGTATTAAATTATCACTTAATAAAGCAGAAAATGCTGACTTAAAGTTAGTAGTAGTTGATGCAAAAACCGTTGATTTAAGCGGTTTTTTAAATGATCTGCTAAAAAATGATGCTATATTAGTTGTCAATAAATCAGATCTCTTAAAAAAAAAATTAGATACCGATATCTCCAAATTTAATCATGTTTTAATTTCATTGAAAGATAATTTAAACATAGATGTATTAATTTCAAAAATAAAAGATCAATTAAAAAATAAATTTTTATTTGAAGAAGATATTTTGATTACTAGAGAGAGGCATAGACAACACTTGGTACAGAGCTCAGATCATTTGAAAAATTTTTTGAAAAAAACTGATAAAAAAGATTTTGATAAGGCTGCAGAAGATTTGAGATTAGCAACAAGACATTTAGGCATGATAGTCGGAAAAGTTGATGTAGAGGAGATATTAGGAAGTATTTTCAACGATTTTTGTATTGGGAAATAATATCTTTTGCCATAATTTTAGCTATTTTTAACAGATTTCGTTGATAAATAACGTTTATTTAAGATAAAAAACTCAATTCTTGTAAATATTTTAATCGAATATAAATTTACATCATGAAAAAAGATTTATTTTTTGATGTAGTAGTAATCGGTGGGGGTCATGCAGGCTGTGAAGCAGCAGCAGCATCTGCACGACTTGGAATTAACACTGCTTTATTCACTCACAATAAAAATACTATAGGAGAAATGTCATGTAATCCTGCTATTGGTGGATTAGGAAAAGGTCATTTAGTAAGAGAAATTGATGCGTTAGATGGGGTTATGGGTGACGTAGCTGATAGGTCTGGAATTCAGTTTAGACTGTTAAATAGAAGCAGAGGTCCAGCAGTAAGAGGACCAAGAACTCAATCTGATAGATCATTATATCGCAAATTTATGCAAGAAAAACTTGTAAACTACTGTAATTTAAGCATTTTTTCTGATCCTGTAATTAATTTTATTTTTAATAATAATGAAATAAATGGATTTCTAACATTAAAAGGTAATAAAGTAAGTTGTAATAAGCTAATACTTACAACAGGCACATTTTTAAACGGTTTGATACATATTGGTAATGAAAGAACTCCTGCGGGTCGATTTAATGAAAAACCAAGTACAGGCTTGAGTGAACAGCTAGAGAAATATAATTTTAAAATTGGTAGGCTAAAAACTGGGACACCACCAAGATTAGATGCTAGAACTATTAATTTTAAAAAATTGGAAAAACAATTTGCAGATGATGATCCTTATTTTTTTTCTTTCTTAACAAAAAAAAATTTTAATAAACAGGTATCTTGCTCTATGACTTATACCAATCAGAAGGTTCATCAGATAATTAAAAAGAATTTATCTAAAAGTGCAATGTACTCTGGCAACATACAAGGTGTTGGTCCAAGATATTGTCCTTCTATAGAAGATAAGATAGTAAAATTTGCTGACAAGACTAGACATCAGATATTTTTAGAGCCAGAGGGCCTTAATGATCATACAATTTATCCAAATGGCATATCCACATCTCTACCTCAGGTTGTTCAGCATGAAATACTGAATAATATCAATGGCTTAGAAAATGTTAATGTTATACGACCTGGATATGCTATAGAATACGACTATATTGACCCCCGAGAACTTTTTTTAACATTGGAGACAAAAAAAATAAAGAATTTATACCTTGCAGGTCAAATTAATGGAACTACAGGATATGAAGAAGCTGCAGCTCAAGGTCTTATAGCTGGCATTAATGCTGCACTTTCTATGAAAAATATGGAGCCCTTTATTTTAGATAGATCAGAAGCCTACATTGGCGTAATGATAGATGATTTAGTAACAAAAGGTGTTGCTGAGCCTTACAGAATGTTTACTTCGCGTGCTGAGTATAGATTAAGTCTTAGATCTGACAATGCAGATTTAAGGCTCACCAGAAAAGGAATAGATATTGGACTAATATCTGCCACTAGAAAAGAGATATTTCAAGATAAATTTGCAAAATTGAGTGAAATTTCGCTAAAAATGTCTAGTTTGAATATAACCCCTTCCAAAGCAGGGAAATTTGGAATAAAAGTCTCAAAAGATGGTATTTTAAGGTCAGCAGAAGAAATTTTATCGCAAAAAGACGTAGATATGAAAAAAATTAGGTGCATTTGGCCTGAAATTTTAGATTACGGTAATGATATTGATGAGCAGATTGAAATTAACTCTCATTATAGAGGATATTTAAAAAAGCAAAAAGCCGATATTTTAGCTTTTAAACGAGATGAGAATCTCTCAATACCAGAAAATATCGACTATGACCAATTTTCAGGTTTATCAAACGAGGTTAGAGCTAAATTTAAGGAAATAAGGCCTAAAACCATGGGTCAAGCACTAAGAATTGATGGAATTACGCCTGCTGCTGTATATATTTTGTTGTCACATGTCAAAAGAAGGTTTATTAAGCATATAGCTTAATGGATCAAGTTTTTACAAATTTTTACTCAAATATATCTAAATTTAATGTTTCACGTGAAACGTGTAACGAACTTGAAGTCTTAGCATCAATGATATCGGAAAAAAATAAAAAAATTAATTTAATTAGTCGAAAAATATCTGAAAAAGACGCTATAAGATACCGTCATATTATAGATTCAGCACAAATTATTGATTTTGTTGATTTAAATGAAAGTACAACCTCTGATTTAGGAACTGGTGGTGGAATGCCAGGTTTAGTGATAGCAATTTTAATGAAAAGTTTCAAAAAAAGAATGAAAATAAATCTCTATGAGAAAAGTCATCATAAATGTGAGTTTCTTAAAGAAGCTTCTAAAAAGTTAAGATTAAACACTGAAATTATTCATAAAGATTTATTTAAAGTTAAAAACTTAAGAACAGGCACAATAATGTCTAGAGCGTTTAAGCCGATGCCAACAATTCTTGAATTAGTGAACAATAATTTCAAAAAATACAAAAATTTAATTCTATTTATGGGAAGTAGTGGAAGAAAAACTCTTCAGGATACATTAAAGAAATGGGAAATAGATTATGAGGAAAGAAAAAGTATAACTAATGAAGATGCATTTTTACTCAATATAAAAAAAATAAAAAAAAAATTGATATGAAAATTATTTCAATCATTAATCAAAAAGGTGGAGTGGGCAAAACCACAACTGTTATAAATTTAGCTTCGGCTTTATCTCAACTTGGTAAGAAAATTTTAGTAATTGATCTTGACCCCCAAGGAAATGCAACAACAGGATTGGGAATATCAAATATGGAAAGTTCAGAGCAAACTGTTTATGGAATTCTAAATGGAGCTAAAGAAATTTCAGATGTGATTAGGAAAACAAAATTCCAAAATTTAGATTTGATAACTTCAAATGTTGATTTATCTGGAATAGAGGTTGAAACAGCAGGTGATAATGATAGAGCATTCATTTTAAGCATAAAATTAACCGCTTATTTAAACGATTCTAGCGCATCTTATGATTATGTCTTAATTGACTGCCCTCCATCTCTAAGTCTCCTAACTGTGATGGCGTTGGTCGCTTCAAATTCGCTGTTAGTGCCCCTGCAAACTGAGTTTTTTGCTTTGGAAGGTTTAACACAGCTAATGAAAACGATAGAACGTATAAAAATTAGATTAAACCCGAAATTAAATATTCAAGGCATACTTTTGACAATGTATGATAGAAGAAACAAGCTCTGTTCTCAAGTAGAGAGTGAGGCGAGGAATTATTTTAAAGACAAAGTTTATCAAACTGTCATACCACGTAATGTAAGGTTATCAGAAGCACCATCTCATGGAGTGCCGGTTTTGGTATATGATAAAAATTGTCCTGGTAGCAAGTCTTATTATAATTTTACGAATGAATTTATCAATCAAGAAAACAAAATAGGGAGTGCAGCTTAATGAGTAGCATAAAAAAAGGATTGGGTAGAGGTCTTTCATCATTGATTGGAGAAAGTAAGGTTGTCTCAAGTACAAATAAATTATCTTTAAGTGATATTGTTCCAAATCCATATCAACCAAGAAAAGATTTTGATGAAGATAATTTGAAAGATTTAACTCAATCAATAAAAGAGAGGGGTGTTATCCAACCAATTATTGTTAGAAAGTCAAATTCAGGTAATTCAAAATATGAAATAATCGCTGGTGAAAGAAGATGGCAAGCCGCTAGGAAAGCCGGTCTTCATGATATTCCAGTTGTAGTGACAGATGTGGATGATTTGAAATCGTTAGAATTTGCAATTGTTGAAAATGTTCAGAGACAAGATCTTAATCCATTGGAAGAAGCTCAGGGTTATAAAAGATTAATAGATGAATTTTCATATGATCAAGAAAAAGTTTCTAAATTTATTGGTAAAAGTAGGAGCTATATAACCAATTGCTTAAGATTATTAAATTTACCCTTTGAGGTACTAAAATTAATTGAAGAAAAAAAATTATCATTTGGACATGCTAAAATTATAGTTGGTTTAGATAATGCATTTTTTGTCGCAAATAAAATTATAGAAAAAAAACTGTCTGTCAGGCAAGCTGAAAATTTTGTTAAAATCTTTAAGAAGAAGCCATTTAAAGGCAATAATTTTAAAGATCCTAATATTAAAAATTTGGAGTACTCAATTTCTGAAAAGACTGGTTTAAATGTTTCAATTAAAAGCGACAAAAAGAATAAAGGTACAATTACTTTTTCTTATCATGATCATGAACAGTTAAATAAAATTATAGATATTATCAAATCTAATTACTAATTTTTTTGCTTTGACCTATAATAAAATCTAACAATATTTTCACTGAATTAACGCTGTTTTTTTTAATTAAAATCTCTGTATCATTAATGGTATTAATTAGTTTTTCAGTTTTTTCCGAGTTATAGTTTTTTATTTGTTGTTTAACTAATTCAATATCTTTCCAAAAAATAGGAGGTTTAATAGATTTAATAACCTCATCTAAGTTACTTTTAAATTTTGTCTCATTATTAATTTCTAATAGTCTTTTTGCCTTTGTTAAGAATGTTCTTATAATAATTATTGTATCTTCATATGAAAAAATATTTTCATTAACCATATTTATTATTTTTCTCTCATTTTTGGCTAGACAATTATCAACTAATTCAGAATAGCTATTATTATTACTCATGTTTGTAAGCTTCATAATTTCTTCTAAATTAATTTTTTTTCTACCAATTAAAAAGTTTTCAATTTTATCAATCTCATTTTTAAGGTTTTGTCTATCGCCATTTGCTCGATTAATTAATAGATTAATTATTTCTTGAGAAACTTGAATCTTAACTCTTTTAAAAAAATTTATTAAAATATAGTTCAAAGATTGATAGTTATCAGCATAAAATGGAATACAAACAAATTCTTTTTTCTTTTCAAACAATGATCTTAATTTTGATTTTTTTTCTAATTTATCTGAAACCAAAATTAAATAAATATCTTGGAATTTTTTTTCAATTAATTCCTCTATTATTTTGGTGATTTTATTTGTTACGCCTGAAACTATAATAAGTTTTTCATTTTCAAATAAAGATTTATTGAAGATTTCATCAAAGAAATTGTCTTGATTTTGGATTACTTGATTCTCGTTAAAATTATAGACATTATTTGTTAACACTTTCTTAAAATTATCCTCAATAAGCTCCTTTTTAAGCCCTTGATTTTCTCCATATAACAAAAAAATATTAAATTTTTTTATATCTATTTTTTTTAATTCAAAAGATTTTACAATCACTGGATGGCGCTTAAATAATTGTTTATTTTAAAAATTATTTGGTTTACTAGGTCTTGAATTAATATTTCCTCGTATTGTTTTAATTCAAATTTACTTTGAGCAGCATTATAATCAGTTTTTTCACTAAACGAAATTTGGTTTTTAGAATTATCAATTTTTATAACATCAATATCTATAAAAATTTCAATTCTATAAGTTAAATCATTTCCAGCCACATCTTTAGATGTAGTTGTTTTTATTATTTTGCTGTCCGTAATTAATTTATAAGTTTTTGGTAAATTTTGTTTTTGT
>CACLEQ010000008.1:0-31058 GCA_902605995.1 uncultured Pelagibacteraceae bacterium | reverse complement strand
TATTTTAATTCGACTATAATTGCTGATTATATAATTAATCAAACATTAAATATTAAAAAAACAAAAAAACCATTATGGGAAAAATAGCAATTATTACTGGTATTAGTGGACAAGATGGATCTTATTTAGCTGAACTGTTAGTCAAAAAAAAATATAAAGTTTATGGTATTTCCAACCCCCAAAAAAAAAATAATTTTAAAAACCTAAAATCAATAAATAAAAAATTATCTTTTAAGAAAATAGATATAAATAATTATTCAAAAATAAAGAATTTAATTAAGAAAATTAAACCGACTGAATTTTACCATTTAGCTGCACAAAGTTTTATTAATTATAAATTTGAGGACGAATTTTTTAAATTAAATCCAAACATTAACGGGACCCATTATATCTTATCTGCAATTAAAGAATTTTCACCAAAAACAAAATTTTATTTTGCTGCCTCATCTGAATTATTTGGAAATGTTGAAAAATCTCCTCAAAATGAAAAAACAAAATTTAATCCCCGTTCAGCATATGGGGTTTCAAAAGTTGCTGGATTTTATTTAACGAAAAACTACAGAGAGGCATACAATATACATGCTTGTTCAGGAATCTTATTTAATCATGAGTCACCTAGAAGAAATGTTAATTTTGTATCCAGAAAAATTACGAAAAATCTGTCCCTTATACTAAAGGGTAAATTAAAAAAAATAACTTTAGGTAATATAAATTCAAAAAGAGATTGGGGTCATGCTAAAGACTATGTTTATGCTATGTGGAAAATGTTACAAATAAATAATCCAGATGATTTTGTTATAGGTACTGGAAAAAGTCACTCCGTTAAAGATTTTATTAAAATAGCATTTAAACGAGTCAACCTTGATTACAAAAAATTTATTAAAATAGATAAGAAATTATTTCGACCCAACGACAAAGTAATATTAAAAGCAGATTTCAGACAGGCTAAATTCAAACTTAAATGGAAACCAAAAATAACTTTTGAGTCTTTGGTTAATGAAATGGTTGACTACGATATAAATAATTAACCTTATGAGTAAAAAAAAGGTCCTTATATTAAAAAATGATAGAACAGGTGATTTATTTGTTTCTTTAAATGCTATTAATAAAATAATCAATAAACATTATAATGAAGATATAGATATTTTTTTATCCGATGTTAATCATAAATTTAGTTTTTTATTTCCAAAAATAAATAAAAAAAAAATTTCAATGAATCTCTCAATATTTGAAAAGATTAAGATCTTTTTTTTTTTGTTATTAAATAATGTAAGAACTGTCTATATTTTAACACCTAAAAATTTTTATTACTATTTACCTTTTTTTTTTAGAAAAATTAGATTTTATGGAATAACAATCAAATCCGATAAAAGTAGGCCAAGTCTTTTTCTAAAGAAATATCTTTATAAAAGTGCTGAATTAGATCGAATAAATATTAAAAAAAGAAAATCATCATATGAAATTCAAAGTAGTTTGATTGATACAAACTTAGATAAAAATTATCTAAGTAATGAAATTTCAATAAATCACACTTTTCTTTATCCAAAAAATTTTATCTATTTTCATTATAAACGTAGTTTATTTGAGAATTTACTAAAATGGGATCTTGATACTATTTGTAAATTTTTAGAAATACTTAGTAACAAATATGAAAATATTTTGTTTTCTTCTGAATTAAATGATCAAAATAAAAACATTTTTTTTTCTAATAGATTTAATACATTTGATTTTATTAATAATAAAAAGATAGATTTAAATAAAAAAAATATCTTTTTTTTAAAAGATATAGATGGGTCTGATTTATTTGATGCGGTTAAAAAGTCTTCTAAAATTATAAGTCCTGAGGGTATTATAACACATATGGGTTATTATCTTAATAAACCGTTATTAGCTTTAATGCACTTCAACCTCCACAAAAGACAAGATTTTATAAGTCAGATAATTTCATGCAAAGAGTGGTTTCCACCAACTAATTATAAGTTTATCGTTTTAAAAAAAAATTTTGATAAATCTATTCAAAAGATATCAAAGAGAATTTGATTATTATGAAAAGTAAAATAAAAATTTATTTTCTTGAAAATTCTTTTGACTATAACGGAAATGATCTAAATAGTGATATTATTGGAGGCTCTGAGAAAACTTTAATTAATATCTCAAGTGAACTTGCAAAAGATGATAAATTCAAGATTAAGGTTTTTAATAATACCTCAAATTCATCAATTATTAATAATGTATCTTGGATGAATATTAATGAAATAAATCAATCTGAACAGGTCAACTATGTTATAGCAATGTCTGATGCTAATCTTTTTAGAAATATACAATGTAAAAATAATTTTTTATGGTCTCATAGTGTTCAGTCATTTGAAAAATTTATTAGAAAAAAACAATTAATTTCTTTTTTTAAATATAAACCTGTAATGATTTTAGAAGGGAATTATCATTTTAAAACAAGAAGTTTTTTAACGTCTTTTTATGGAAAAAAAATATTAAAAATTGCTCCTGACAATGATTTTATAAATACAAAAATTGATTTAAGTAAATTACCACCTACAAATGCTATATTCACTACAAAATCTGATAGAAACGTAGATTTTTTGTTGGATGCATGGCATCAAATTAAAAGAAATAGCATTCAATCTAAACTTTTTATAAATCCTCCTTATAAATTGACAAATATAAATATCAAAGATGATGTTATTTTAAGAAAAAAAGGCGAAAAAAGATTATTAATAGAAGATCTTATCAATTCTAGAGTTTTCATTACTCCAGGACACAAAACTGAAGTCTTTTGTTTGGCAGCTGAAGAAGCAAGAGAACTTTGTGTTCCTATAGTGACCATGGGTTTTGGATCATTATATGAAAGAGTTGAACATGGGATTACAGGATTTGTTGCACAAAATAAAAAGGAATTCATTGAATTCACAAATCTGATTTTAAATGATAGTAAAACCTATTTTAAGTTAAAAGATAACTTAATAAAAAGAAAAAATTCAAGAAATTATTCGCATGTAAAAAATGATTTAATCAAAATTTTAAAAATTAATGACTGATCTGGTAATATTGGTGGGTGGTAAAGGTAAAAGACTAGGAAAATTAACTAGAAAAATACCAAAACCATTAATTAGAATAAACAAAAAACCATTTTTAGATATCTTGCTCAGTAAATTGATTTCTTATGAATTTAATACGATTTATCTACTTTGTTCTTATAAGAAAAAACTTTTTTTTGAAAAATATCATCGAACTATACTACATAAATCTCTTATCATTTGTATCGATGAGGGTAAACAAAAAGGCACAGGTGGAGCTCTTCATAAGCTAAGAAATAAAATTAAAGATAATTTTTTTTTGATTAATGGCGACTCTTTTTTAGATATTGATTTTAATTCGATTTCAAAAAATTCTTTCAAACATGCCATTGGTACAATTGTTACTACTAATAATAAAAAATATAAAAAAAATAATAAAATGAATAATCTCGAGATAGATAATCGCGGTTTTATTGGACATTCAAATAATAAAACTGAATTAATGAACGGAGGTATTTATTTTTTTAAAAAAAAAATTTTCGATTATGTTTTTAATAAAAAAATGTCTTTAGAAAATGATATATTATATGAATTAATCAAAAGAAAAAAAATTAAAGGTATTTATTCCAATAATAAATTTATAGATATAGGATCAATAAAAAATTTGAATTTATTAAAAAAAAATCCTAATTTTATTAGTCAAAAAGCAGTTTTTTTAGATAGAGATGGCGTAATTAATAAATTAAATTCGGGTGGCTATATTTTGGATTTTAATCAGTTTAAATTACTTCCAGGTGTAGGTAATGCTATAAATTTTCTAAATAAAAACGATTATTTAGTAATAGTTGTAACAAATCAAGCATGTGTCGGAAAATCAATAATTACAGAAAAAAAATTACATAAAATACACGAAAAAATGAAAAAAAAAATTTTTGAAAATAATCAAGGATTGATTAATGATATCTATTATTCCCCTTACTATAAATATTCCAAAAACAAGAAATATAGAATTAATTCTATAGACAGAAAACCTAATCCAGGAATGCTATTAAAAGCTATTAAAAAGTGGAATTTGAGGATAAATGATAGTTTTTTTATTGGTGATAGTATATCAGACTATAATGCAGCAAAAAAAATCGGTCTAAAGTTTTATTATAAAGATAATGGGCTTTTTGATAAACAAATTAAAAGAATTATCGATAAATGAAAAATACAATAAAAAAACATTTTATTGAAATACAGAAAATTTTACAGAATTCAAATGATTTGATCAATAAAACATACAAAATATCATTATTTCTTAAAAAAAAGATTAAATCTAAAAATAAAATTTATGTATATGGAAACGGTGGTTCTTTTGCAGATGCATCTCATTTTGTTGGTGAATTAACTGCATCATACTCATCAAAAAAAAGAAGGCCATTACCATTTGTTTTATTAAGTTCAAATACATCAGCATTAACTGGATGGTCGAATGATTTTAATTTTGATGGTTATGTCTCTAGAGAACTCTCAACTTTAGCTACAAAAGGTGATGTGCTTATCATTTTTTCCACTTCTGGAGGAAATTCAAAAACTAAAAAATCATTAAACCTAATTAAATTAGCAAAAATTGCAAAATCTAAAAAAATAGAAATTATTGCTTTATTAGGTAAGGGTGGAGGAGAGCTCAAAAAAATTGCAAACCAATCTATTATAATTAATTCAAATAAAACTGGATCTATTCAAGAAACACATAAGATTATTTTCCATTCTATTTGTGAAACCTTTGAAAATATCTAATCATGATTATTTCTAAGACGCCATTTAGAATATCGCTTATTGGAGGTGGTACTGATTTTCCTTCATATTATAAAGAGTCTCCTGGTTTAGTTATTGGTGGAACTATAGATAAATATTGTTATGTTTCTGCAAGGTTTTTACCAAATGTTTTCAAATATAAACATCGTGTAGTTTGGTCTAAAAATGAAGTGGTCAAAAATAATAATCAAATAATTCATCCAACCGTAAGGGCTGTATTTAATTATCTTAAGATTAATCAAGGCTTAGAAATTCATTACCAAGGTGATTTACAAAAAAATTCTGGCTTAGGGACAAGCTCTGCCTTCTGTGTTGGTTTAATTAAATCTCTTAAAGGATTACATAAAAAAGAAATAAATAAAGAAATTTTAGCTAAAACTGCAATAAATATAGAACATAATGTAATGAAAGAAAAATGTGGTTCTCAAGATCAAATTTGGGCTGCTTACGGGGGTTTTAATGCAATCGAATTTAAAGGAAAATCATTTAAAGTTAAAAAATTACGAATAAATAAATCTAAATTATCAAATCTAAGTAAAAACCTATTTTTAATATATACAGGTATTAATAAATTTTCACATTATGTTGAAAAGGATAAAATTTTAAAGCTAAATAAAAATTTAAATGATCTAAATAAAATTTATAACTTAGCTAAATCATTTAGATACGAAATACAAAATAATAATAGTAATGATTTTATTGGTGCATTTCTTAATGAATATTGGTCAATAAAAAAATCACTATCAAATAAAGTTTCAAATAATAAGATTGATGAAATTTATAATGAAGCTTTAAAATCAGGTGCGATTGGTGGCAAAATAATAGGATCAGGTGGAGGTGGTTTTTTATTAATGTATTGTAAACATAAGAATCATTTATCTTTGATGAAAAAACTTAGGAAATTGCCAATAATTAAATTTAACTTTGTTGAAAAGGGGAGTGAAATTATATTTAAGTCTTAAAAAAAGTTTTAATCATATATTTTATATACTCTATTTTTTGAATTTTTCTTCTATTTAAAAAAAAACCGTCTTTATGTGCTGTTAAATGTAGTCCGTCTATTTTACTATTTATATTTTGTTCATAAACGATGTCCTTATTAACTTGATCTCTAAATATTTTAATTAAATTTTTAATAGATGATTTTTTTTCTTTTTGAAGATAAATAGCTAACCACAAATCATCATCTAAAAACATGTTACTGTTGTTTTTCACGTATTTTTCATAAAAAATTTCAATATTATCAAGTAATTTAGTATTCATTAAAAAACCATCTGCACATTGGCCCATTTTAATACTAAAGATTTTATTTAAGTAAAAACTATAATTAACTGGTTCTTTTTTAAATGCTTCTAGAAATATTTTACATATGTTTTTATCATAAATATGATCATCATCTAACAATATAACACAGTCATAATCTCGTATTTTATCAATTGAGCCCATAATCTTAGTTCCTGGTCCATAATCATTACATCTTATTATTTCAACATTTTCTTTTCTGATATCATCTAAATCTTTCTCTGAAACAATTTCATTTTTAAATCTATTATATTTTAAAGGTACATTTAAAAATATTTTTTTAGGTTTTAATGTTTGGTTGTTAATATTTTCTAAGATATCGTTAATATTTTTTACCCTTGATGGGATAGTTGACATGGAAACACAAAATGATAAATCTTTCACTTAAAATTAAACCTTAAATCTACTTTTTTTTGCGTCTTTATAAAATCCTTTTACTGTATCTAGGGTTAATTGATTATATGATTTATTAGATTTTTTGATTTGATCAATAATTTTTGGTGGCATTGTAATAATTTGACAACCTATTTTTTTTGCTTCTAAATAGTTATAAGTTTCTCTTGTGCTTGCCCATAAAATTTCAATATTTTTATATTTTCTTGTAAATTTAATAGATCTATTAAAAATTGGTATAGGATTTTTAAGCTGATCTCCCATTCTTCCAGCAAAAATTGAAATAATTGCTCTTGTTTTTTTATTAAGTTGTTTAGTAATTTTCTTAACTTGTTCAAAAGTATAGACTGCAGTAATATTTAACTTAACTTTTTCGTTGCTTAATTTTTTGATTATTTTTCCAGTAAATTTACCCTTTGTATTTACTACGGGTATTTTTACATAAACATTATTTGCCCAATTATTTATAATTTTTCCTTGATTATACATTTCGTCAATATTGTCTGAAAAAACTTCCAGTGAAACTGGTTTGTTATTACTATTTTTTAATAACTTAATTGAATATGATTTGTAATTTTTTGCTCCTGATTGTCTCATCAAACTTGGGTTTGTGGTAAAACCTTTGACAATTTTATCTTTTTTATATTTTAAAAAATTTTTATAATCAGCACTATCACAAAATATTTTCATAATTTAAGATTATCATATTTTTATTTTATTTAATGCGTTATTTTTAAATAGATTTGCCTCTTGAATATATCTTCTAACCATTTGTGTAGTTTTATGTCCTGTCATTGCCATTATATTTCTTTCTTCAGCTCCAAATTCAGCAGCTGTTGTAGCAAACCCAGATCTTAAACTGTGTCCAGCGTACTTTGATGAATCTAATCCTGCTTTTTGAGCATATTTTTTAATTATAAGAGCTACAGATTTGTCTGAAATTTCAAAAATTTTATCTTGGTTTTTTTTTAATATTTTTTTATTAATATAATCCCTAAGTGTCAATACTGGACAAAATTCTTGGTTATCAAAGTAGGGGATAGCTTTAACTATTCCTTCTCCAGATTGATCTGTTTTTGATCTTTTAATTAAAATTTTCATTCCTTCAGGGACAAATTCAAGATCTTCATGAAGTATATTAACCAACTCAGACCTTCTAAAACCACCTGCGAAACCCAATAATATTAATGATTTATCTCTTATTTTTTCTTTATCTATTGCTTTAATTATTAATTTTAAATCATTGATTAATAATGGTTTTTTGGCTTTTTGTCTTGACCCCAAAGTTCTTTTGATACCGTGTAAGTTTTCCATAATTATTGGATGTTTTGTGTCAAGATAATGACCTTTTAATTTATGAATAACACTTATTGAGGCTATTCTCCGTTTTAAAGTGCTAAATTTAGATGTTTTTGAGAGATGAGTAATGTAGAGAGCAATGATTTTTGGCTGTGTTGGGATTGGTGATAATCCATTTTTAGAGCAAAAACTTGAGAAATCCCTAAAATCTGATTGATAAGCCCTCAAAGTATTATCAGCTTTTGAGTTTTTTAAATTCTTTAAAGTTTCAATTTCTAAGTTTTTAACATCAGTTATTAATTCATTCATAAATATTTCCGATAACCATTAATTATCGGAAATTATATAATAGGTGATTTTTAATGTCAATAGTTTAAATATTAAAATTATGGGTTCAGTTGATGGCGAAATACCTGCGGTTTGGTTTTTAATAACCTCATTTGGTTTTATAATTTTAAGTTATGTCCAATATAAAAATCATGGAAAAAGTATTGAAACAATTTTTTTATCAACTTTAGCGACTGTTTTTTTTATCAGTTATTTTATACTTGTATTTAAAGCTTAATTTATCCCCACAATTCACAGTAATTTTCATTTTTTTTAGAATCAATTAAAAAGTGATACCCAAATAAATATACATTGGTTATTGTAGATATGAATTAAGAGGCAACTCTTAACTGGCCGATTGGAGAAAAGCCGAGAGGTACAATTCCAAGGGGCAGAAAGCTCTACAAAGCATCGCTGAACATGTAGAGCGGGAGGCATGGCGGTAGCGCATCAACGACGTGCCAAAACAACTGTTCTTTGCGCCTTAAAAAGTGCAAGGAAACAGGGGTTTTTTCAATAATGATACTAAAAGGTACTAAATTTCAATTAAAAGTTTGGAAATATCTCAAAACTATACAAAAAGGCAAAGTAAAAACCTATAAACAAGTGGCTATTGGTATAAAAAGCCCTAAATCAGCTCGTGCTGTGGCTAATGCTTGTGCTAAAAACCCATATGCCCCAAAAATACCCTGTCATAGAGTAATTAGATCTGATGGAGCTCTAGGAGGCTACTCTGGAAAAGGTGGAATAAACCAAAAGCTCAAATTACTTAGATCTGAAAACGTAGCTATTTAGACCTATTTTGATGCTTTTTTAAGTTAAAAAAGTTATTAAAATCAACACTTTTTAACCTATTTATCTATTTTTTACTTAAATAATTTAATTCACGCTTCAGTTGTACCATATATGAGATTATACCTAAAATAGACCCCTCTATGGACGTTTAAATGCTATATTCGATTAGCGCATCACTCTACTATTCAACTATATCAACGCTTTTTCGCCTCCCCCATTTTAAGCGAAATTCTTAGCCACAATTGCTAAAAACCCATATTTATAAAGATTATTTGATGTTTTTCATTATTTGTTAAATTTTAGACTTTTATTGATTATATAAAGTCGATTTAATGCTTAAAAATTAAAAAATATTATAAAATTAAGTTATTAATAAAACTCAATAAATACAATAGTTTATATATAATAGTTAATGTATAACTTTAGACAAATAGTAAATAAATAATACCTAATATTTAACTTTTTTAACTAAGCTATCTCTTCTTGAGATGTAGATACCACTTAATACAATAATAAATAAGCCTAAAAAAGTCCAATTATCTGGGAAATCACTAAAGAAATAATAACCTATAATAATGTTTGTAATGATCTCAAAGTAACTGAATGGAGCTAATTTGGACGCATCTGCATATTTGAGAGACAATATTAAAAATAAATGCCCAATACACGCAAATATACCTATAGCAGCCATCAAAGACCATTGATTTAAGCTTGGTTTAACCCACACAAATGGCATTACAGTAGATATAATTATGGTTCCTGTGACACCGGTTAACAATAAAGTTAATAAAGGATTGTCTGAAGTGCTGAGTTTTCGAGTAATAATTAAATAAAACCCATACATTACACCTGTTCCAAGAGCAGATATACTTGCTAAATTAATTTCAACGAAACCAGGTCTTATAACAATTAAAGAACCTATAAACCCTATAATTACCGCTGTCCATCTTCTAAATCCCACCCTCTCTCCTAAAAAAATTGGGGAAAAAGCTGTTACAATTAAAGGAGCAACAAAAGCTAATGTTAATGCTTTTGCAAGAGAAATAACTGAAATTGCATAAAAAAAACAAATATTAGCTGTTAAAAGAATTAAGCCTCTAATGAATTGTAATTTTGGTTTATCTGTCCATACAAGATTTTTCCGAAAAAAGAAAAACATAACTGGAAAAGTGAAAGCTACAGTAAAAAAATATCTAGCCCATGTAATCTGCAATACTGGAAGATCTGCACTTAAGTATTTAGCAAATCCATCCATAATTGGAAGCATTATCCATGCTAAAAGATTAAAAATTATTGCCTTCATTATATAAATAAACTTAGATTATAATTTTTTCCAACAAAAAAAAGTAATTAAAAAATTAATTTTAATTAAAAAAAAATAATTCCATGAAACTATATTTTTGAAATTTGGATAATCAACTACTTTATAAATAACAAGAGGTAATAGAATTAATCCTAAAGTAGATAAAATTATATTAAAATAAAATTTAAAATTAACAATCGAAATACATGAAAACAAGTTAAATTTAGTTCTAAAAGAGATTGAAAGTAATAGTTCAGATATAACAGTAAAAAAAATATATATAAAAATACCTATTCGTCTAAAAAATCTATAATAATCCCCTTCTCCAAGAAAAAAAATATATAAAGAAAAGAAAAGTATAGAAAAGATTCCTAAAATATATGATAATTTATACATAAAAGAATTTTTATTTTCCGAAATCAAAAGATAATTATACCTCCAATATAAAAAGATAAAAAAAATAGAGATAAACATAAATGTTTTAAAAAAAAAATTTACAGGTGGATATCTTCCTACTTGCGAGATAGATGTACAACCATCAATATTTGGAACGCATAAGTTTACGTAATTAAGTTTAATAGAAAAAAAATAAGACAATAAAACTGTAAAAATAGGTAATATAAAACATAAAATAGATATAAGCCTTATTTTCTTTATCATTAAGAAAAATATTTTAATGCCAAAAATACTACTAAAGGTATTGTAATAAATGACATTAAAGTAGATACAACTATAGTACTTGCAATACTATCCACAACTTTTTTTGGTGAATACATACTTCCGACTAGATAATTTAATATAGCACTAGGCATTGCACTTTGTATAAGCAACACGCCAGCAGCAAGTCCTGATAAGTTAAAATTGTAAATAATAATGTAACCTATAACTGGTCCTATTATAACTCGACATAGAGACATTATAATTGAGTTTTTTAATGAAAATTTAAATCGTGTTAGTGCGATACCTAGTGACATTAAAACTAAAAAAATAGTTGCATAAGTTAATAAAAATGTTGTGTTTTCTAGAAATATTGGGGTTTTAATTTCATAATATAAGAAAAGCACAGATATAATAATTGCATATACTGGTGGACTTTTTACAAGAATATCAAAGGAAAATTCTTTTTTTGCCAAAAAAACACCTAGAGTAAAGTGAAATAAAATAATGACAGAGGCTACTGCTGAAGCAACACCTAATCCTTGGGTCCCATAGGCAAAAAGGCAAATGGGAACACCCATATTGCCTGTATTAGGAAGTATTAGTGGTGGTAGCTCCATACTTAAATCTTTTTTAAGTAAAAAAAGCATTATTAAACCAATAAATGCAAAACCAGCTATCATGATTATAGCATAAACAAAATAATGTACGAAAATACTTAGAGTGATTCCAGTAGTTGTTACTGTATAAAAGATCATTGCAGGCGTACCTATATTACCTGCAAAATTAGTAATAAAATTAGTATCAAACTTTGGATTTTTTTTTCCGAGATAATAACCAATACCAATTACAAAAAAAACCGGAAAAATAACTTCAAAAATTTTAATATAAATTTCCATTATTAATTATAGAGTCTAATTAAAATTGGATACTTAGTTATATTTTTATTTTTTTTTAATAAATTAAGACAATTTTTAGAGTTTAATTCAGATGTTTTGTGAGTAATAATAACAATTGTGGCCCTTTTATTTTTTTTATCTGGAGTTTGTATAATTCTTTGAATAGAAATTTTGTGTTTGGCTAGATTATTGGTAATAGATGACAAAACACCTGGTTTATCTTTTACTTCAAATCTTAAATATAGAGAGTTTGTATAGTTATTATTATTAAAATTTTCGATTTTTTTTCTTTTTGAAGAACTTACACCAAAAGGTTTTTTTATATTTCCTCTTAATATAGATAATAAATCTGACAATAATGAAGAAGATGTGGGGCCTGGACCAGCTCCCTCCCCCTGTAAAACACTCTCACCTATTGGTTTTCCCTCTAAAATCACAGCATTCATAACACCATTAACATTTCCAATGTAAGAGTTCTTGCTTACTAAGCATGGATGAACAGTTTCAAATAACTTATTGTCTTTGATTTCACATATACCCAATAATTTAATACGCAAACCTAACTGTCCAGCGATATTAATATCTTTTAAATCGATATTTTCTATTCCTTCCATAATACATTTATTTTTTGAAATTTTATTATTAAATGATAAAGCCGATAATATTCGTACTTTAGCAAAAGCATCAAAACCATTTAAGTCTAATTTTGGATCAATTGGTTCAGCATAACCAAGAGATTGAGCTTTTTTTAAAACTTTATTAAAAGATTGATTTGCATTTTCCATTTCTGACAAGATGTAATTTGTAGTTCCATTAAGAATTCCGTAAACTTTATTTATTTTATTTGTTGCTAAACCTTCCTTTATAGTTCTTAAAATTGGTATACCTCCGGCAACAGATGCCTCAAATTCAAAATTAACTTTATTTTTTTCCGCTAAATTTGCAAGATAATCACCGTGTTTTGCAATAAGAGCTTTGTTAGGTGTAATTACATGTATCTTTTTTTTAAGCGCCTCTTCAACAATTTTTTTAGAGATTCCATCAGATAACCCAACAACCTCAAACAAAATATCAATTTTTTTTTCATCTAAAATCTTAAGTGGATTTGAATAAAAAATTTTTTTGTCTATTTTAAAGCTTCTTTTCTTATTTTTGTTTTTAGCAGAAATTGCTACTATCTTAATCTTTCTACCAGTTTTATTTTCAATATCTTTATTTTTTAATTTTAGCTCATTATACAAATAAATACCAACCTGACCTAATCCAATTATAGCGATATTTAATGTTTTGTTCATTTTAACCATCAATATTAGGATAAGGATTTTTTATGGCATATTCATCAAGTTTTGTTTTAAATTCTTCAAAACTCAAATTATCATTGAATTGAAAATCATTTTGTAAATTTAATTTTTCTGAATTACCCGAACAACTATTAAGAAATAGAATTAAAAATAAAAGTCTTTTAATCATTTCAAACCTTCATCATTTTTAAAATTGAACTTCATATTCATATTTTGTACAGCTTGACCAGCTCCACCTTTAATCAAATTGTCTATAGCAGAAAGAATAACAAATTGATTTTTATTTTGTGTTTTGCAAATTGAAATAAAACAAAAATTTGTATTTATAACATCATTAGTACTTATCATAGTATTATTTCTTAAAATCTTTACAAATTTTTCATCTTTATAAAATTTTTTAAGAAAAGAGTACAATTTGTTTTCATTAATACTAGATTTTAAGTTTAGATAAATTGTACTTAGAATTCCTCTAAACATCGGTAAAATATGTGGAGTAAATGATATATGAATTTTAGATTTTGTATAATTTTTTAGTTCTTGTAGAATTTCGGGATTATGTCGATGAGTACTTATTCCATAAGCACTTATCGACTCATAAAGGTTTCTGTTTTTAAATTTCTTATGAACTCCTCTCCCCGCTCCTGAATATCCAGATTTTGAGTCGATTATTATATTATAATTAGAAAGCAATTTTTTTTTAACAATAGGAATTAACGGGAGTAGAATTGATGTAGGGTAACATCCAGGACAACTAATTATTTTAAATTTTTTAACATTCTTTCCGGCTAACTCAGGTAACGCGTAAATACTAGTTTTAATATTTTTTGGTGACTTATGCTTTTGTTTATACCATTTAGAATACTCCGAGGATTTTTGAAGTCTGAAATCAGCAGCCAAATCAATCAAAGTATTCTGTTTTAAAAGAAATTTTGAAATACTTTGAGCTTGTCCATTTGGCAACGCTGTAAATATGATATCAATATTTTTTAAAAATTCTTTTTTAAATTTCACGATATTTGGCAACTTCTTTTTTTTTAGAGAATTATCATAATAATATATTTTTTTTCCTACAGAAGAGTTCCCACATAGATATCTTATTTCTATATTTTTATGTCTTACTAATAATTTTATTAGTTGGACGCCTATATATCCAGTTGAACCAGCAATTAAAACTTTAAGCTTACGCATTTTATATTATAGCAGTTTGATATTAAAAAAGTATTATCTTTTAGAAAATTGAAAGCTTCTTCTAGCTTTTTTTCTACCAGGTTTTTTTCTTTCAACAGCCCTGGAGTCTCGGGTGGTCAGTTTTTCTGTTTTTAAGGTTGATTTATAACTTTCATCAAACATTACTAAAGCTTTTGAAATTCCATGAACCATTGCCCCCGCTTGTCCTGTGTGACCGCCGCCTTTAACACTACATCTTACGTCATATTGAGTAGCTTGATTAATAATTTCAAAGGGCCTCACAATTTGCATTTTATGATTTTCATTAGAAAAATAATCACTAAATAATTTTCCATTAACATAAATTTGTCCAGATCCTTTTTTTAGCCAAACTTTAGCAATAGACTTTTTTCTTCGCCCAGTTGCGTATTTACTCTCTTTAAAATCTAACTTAATTTTTTCTTTTTTTGAGTTAGTTTGTAGATTTTCCATATTAATTTCTTAATATATTTTTCTTATTCATTTTTTGTAATTCAATTACTGTAGGATTTTGAGCGGTATGCGGGTGTTCGTTACCTGAATAAATCTTTAATTTAGTTAACTGATTTCTGCCCAAAACTCCATTAGGTAACATTCTCTTAACTGCTAATTTTAAAACTTCGCCAGGTTTTTTTTCATGAAGGGATTCTGGAGAAGACTCTTTTATTCCACCCGGGTGTCCAGTATGTCTAAAATATCTCTTGTTTTTAAATTTCTTTCCAGTAAATTTTATCTGTTCAATATTTTTTACAACAACAAAATCTCCATCATCCATATGAGGTGTGTAAGATGTTTTGTTTTTTCCTCTTAAAATAATCGAAATAAGGGAGGCTAATCTTCCTACTATCGCATTTTTAGCATCTATCTCATACCACTTACTATTTATCTCTGCTTTTTTAACAAATTTTGTCATGAATGCCGGATTAATACTTACAAATATCCTGAATGTCAATTTATTAGATGTCAAAAAACACTATAATAATTGACATTTTATGTTAATTTCATTTTAATTAACAAAATTTATCAAAGTCAAATAAGGAGATTAAATGACGGACAAAAAAAAAGAAACAAGTTCAAAAACATATAAGTTTGACACTTTAAGTTTACATGCTGGATACCAACCACATAAGAATGCAGGCTCTAGACAGGTACCAATTTATCAAACAACTTCTTATTTATTTGATGATGTAGACCATGCTGCAGCTCTTTTCAATTTAGAAAGAGGTGGTCATATTTATAGCAGAATATCCAATCCTACAGTTGCTGTTCTGGAAGAAAGAGTTGCCTCTTTAGAAGGTGGTACAGCGGCTCTGGCAACTTCTTCAGGAATGAGTGCAATCTTTTTAGCTGTGATGACTTTATGTGAAGCTGGTGACCATTTAGTTGTCTCATCCCAGCTTTACGGTGGTACTGTAAATTTGTTTAGACTCACATTGCCAAAATTTGGTATTAAAACAACGTTTGTTAAACCTAGAGACACAGAAGGTTTTAAAAAAGCAATTCAAAGTAATACTAAAGGAATTTTTGGTGAGCTTGTAGGAAATCCTGGAAATGAAATAATGAACATGCCTGAAATTGCTAAAATTGCTCATGAAGCTGGCATACCTTTAATGGTTGATGCTACTTATCAAACACCTTATTTATGTAAACCAATTGAACATGGTGCGGACATTGTTATTCACTCTTTAACAAAATGGATGGCTGGGCATGGTTCATCTATGGCTGGAATAATTGTTGAAGGAGGAAAATTTGATTGGATGCAGAATGATAAATTTCCAACAATGACTAAACCTTATGAAGGTTACCATGGTTTATCTTTTGCTGAAGAATTTGGTCCAACGGCATTTACAATGAAATCAAGGGCAGAGGGTATGAGAGACTTTGGACCTTGCTTAAGCCCTCAAAATGCTTGGAATGTTTTACAAGGTATAGAAACGTTATCCGTTAGAATGCAAAAACATTGTTCTAATGCTGAAAAAATGGTCAAATATTTATTAGAGCATGATAGTGTTGCATGGGTTTCTCACCCGAGTGTTCCGGATCACCCTGATCATGATTTAGCTAACAAATTATTACCTAATGGTAAAGGCTCGATGATCGCATTCGGTATCAAAGGTGGAAAAGAAGCTGGCGAAGCATTTATCAATAATGTTAAGTTAGCATCTCATTTGGCAAATGTAGGTGATACTCGAACGTTGGTAATTCATCCAGCATCAGCAACTCATTCACAAATGGATGAAGCCACTTTAAAATTCGCTGGTTTATCTCATGATATGATCAGATTGTCTGTAGGTATTGAAGATATAGATGATATAAAGAATGATTTTGAGAATGGATTTAGAGCTGCTAGGAAACCTAGACTCGTATCCAATCAATGAAGTTTCAAGTTAATAATAACGAGGTTTATGCTTCTACTGGTGGCAGACCCTTCGATAAAAATAAACCTTTAATAATTTTTGTACACGGCAGTGGATTGACCCACATGACATGGGTATTACAAACAAGATACTTTGCTTTCCATGGATATAGTGTACTCGCGTTAGATATGCCAGGCCATGGTTTATCTGGTGGAGAAAGTTTAAAATCAATTGAAGATATGGCTGATTGGGTGAGTGATGTAATCGACTCTGTTGGATATAAAGAGGCCTCATTGGTTGGTCATTCCCAAGGTTGTCTTGTTACTATAGAATGCTCATCTAGAAATCCAAAGAAAATTAAAACGCTAAGTCTAATGGGTGGCGCCGGCGCAATACCAATGAATCCAGAGTTGCTGGCACTAGCCGAAGACAACAATCCAAAAGCTGTTGAATTAATGATGGATTGGGCACATGGGCCAGCAGGACATTTTGGAGGTCATCCTGTTCCTGGATTGTATCATATAAATACTGGCTCTATGTTAGCAAAAACAAGAACAATAAAAAATACCTTGGGAGTAGATTTTAGAGCTTGTGATAACTACAAAAATGGTTTCGAAGCAGCAAAAAATATAAAGATACCCACTCTTTCAATACTAGCCACCGACGACAAAATGTGTCCTGTTAAAGAAGGAAAAAAACTAGCAAATTTAATTGATGGAAGTCAGGTGGATATAATTGACAATTGCGGTCATATGATGCTGTTAGAAGAAGCTGATAGAGTTTTAAAAGTTTTGAAAAAATTTATAACTACACACTATCCAGCAAATAAATAAAGATTATTATTATCTATGAAAAAGAATTTTAGATTTTTTGATAATAGACAAAAATATCTCTTATTTGTTACTACAACAAATGAAAAGAATAGAATTGCAGACGTTTTAAAACCAATTGTACAAAAATTAAAACCAAAATATCCTGCATTAAAAATTTTTGATGCGGGAATGGGAGATGGATCTTTGTTAATGAACATTATGAGACAATGTCATCAAAAAATGCCAAATATTCCTTTGTTGATCTCAACAAAAGAAATAAGTATGGAAGATGTAAGACTCGGTCTCGAAAAACTACCTGATAGATTTGTTGAACATAAAAATACTGTTTTTGTAATTTCTAATTTAAATTATGTTGAGTCTACATCTCTCAGGTCAAATAATACAAAGAAACAAAAAAAAATGAATTGGAAAATAGTTAAATTAAAAGGTAATTCATCTTTAGATTTTGCTAATCAATTAAGAAAGTTAAATCGTGGATTTTTAAGTAAAAAATGGCAAATAGAAAGAAACTTAAAAACTGGCAATCCAACTTACAAAGAACCATCAGTAATTATTATTTATAGAAAAGATCAAGAATTTAGTTTAAAGAACATTATTCCAAAGAAAAATAGTGGAAAAAATTATTACGATCTAATTATTGCATCACAACCGTACAGATCAAGAATAACTGCTGAAAAAAAAGTAAAATTTGTGATAAAACCAATGCTTAAATCCTTGGAAAAAAAAGGAAAATTAATAATTGTTCATGCATGTGGAAAAGACCCAGCCAATAAAATAATAAAGAAAATCTGGCCTAAGGAAAATCCATTTCCAACTTTATATAAGTCAATATTAAGCTATATAAAGAATAATACAGAAAAAGAATTATTAAAAGAATTAAGATTTAAAAAAAAAATAACGTTTAGATATTTGTTAAGAGCATTACCAAATGAAGTTACTGGTGGAATTGCAACTTCTCTTATATTTTCAGCATGGAATGCGTCAGTTTATGTTAACCAAATATCTGATGAACAAATTATTAAGGCCGAGAAAGTTAAAAATTACCAAAAAATAGTCAAGGAAATTGTTAATAGAAATAAGGGTTTGTACTTTAATAATGAGATGTTTGTTATTGAAAAAAAATAGTTAGTTAAATCTATTTTTAAACAAAAAATATAAAGTAGATGTGATTAGAAATATTGAGCTTAACTGATGTAAGGATGCAACTAATATATTGGCACTGCCTAAAATTGTTAAAATACCTAGAACAATTTGCAGGACAATAACTAATCCAAGAATATTTATTGCTTTAAAAAGTTTTTGAACTTTTTTTTTGTAAATGTTAAAATATAAAATAACATAAACAAATAGTATAAAATAAGCCAAATTTCTATGTATGAATTGAACTAGTGATGGATCACTTAGAGCGGTTAACTTAAAAAGATTTAAAAATTGATTATCATCAGGAAAATAAGTATTTCCCATAAGAGGCCAAGAATTATAAATTTTACCTGCATCCATTCCTGCAACAAAAGCCCCAATTATGATTTGAAAAAAAATTAAAAATAAAAATGTTTCCGGCAAAAAATTTTTTATTTTTTTGTCAAATCTTATATTTTCATCTAAATTTAAATAATTCCAATAAATTAGTGAAAGAATTATAAAAGCAAATAACAGGTGCACTGATAGTCTAAAATGACTCACATCTAAATTATTTACTAATCCACTTTGAACCATGTACCACCCCAAAAAACCCTGAAAACAGATTAATAAAAAAATTAAATGATATTTATAAGTTTTCTTAAAACCCATTTTTATGCTGAAATAAATTAATGGAATTAAAAATAATAAACCAATTATCCTTCCAAGAAATCTATGTCCCCACTCCCACCAAAAAATAACTTTAAATTCACTTAATGTCATAGAAAAATTTTGCAATTTAAACTCAGTAGTTTTTTGATATGAGTAAAAATAATCCTCCCATTCATTATTAGTTAAAGGTGGAAAAAAACCTTTTAAAAATTCCCATTCTGTTATTGATAAACCAGAGTCAGTTAATCTTGTTAATCCTCCAACAACTATCATGCTAGAAACAAGAAAAAACATGAATAATAGCCAATAAGATAGATAATCTCTATATTTATGATTTAATTCTTTATACATATTTGTTAGATATATTATTTATGAAATATACCAATAGCGTAAATGTCGCCTGATAACAAAAAAAAACTTAAAAAATTAAGAAAAAAATTAGATCTACTAGATAATCAACTATTAAGATTGATCAAGATAAGAACAAATTTAGTAAAAGATGTTTTAAAATTAAAAATTTATAAAAAAGAAATCATCGATAGAAAAAGAATTCAAAAAATTCTTTTGAATATAAAAATAAAATCTTTAAAGCAAAAAATAGACCCAATGATTACAAAAAGAATTTGGAAAAATATGATATGGTCTTATATTGATTTTGAGAAAAAAAACTTTAAAAAAAAATAACTATTTACTGTGGGGAGGAAGTTTTTTTTCGATAAATATCTCATGTTTACGTGTAGCTGGATTATATTTTTTAACTTTTAATTTTACTTTTGCTTTCTCTCCTCCAGCAGGTTTTTTAACATAGTAAAAGAACGAACTATCAGGTTTTGACTCTGGGACGAGTCTTACTTTAATATGTGTTTTTTTTGCCATTTTTAATTTTTAAATTATTTATCAATTTTGAAATATTTTTTATTTTAAGTTTCAAATCATGAGCTTTTATAGAGTGATTTAGTGTTTCGTCAAGTTTTAAAAATTCTTTTTTATCTAAAATTTTTTTAACACCATTTAATGTCATGCCTTGTTCTTTTAAAAGAAAATGTATCTTCTTTAATAATTCAATATTTTCTTTATCGTAATATCTTCTCTTACCATTTAATATTTTTGGTCTAATTTGTTTAAATTCTTTTTCCCAAAAACGTATTGTATGGGTGGGAGACGATTTACCTTTTTTTGTTTTAAGGTTTAGTATCTTTACAACCTCACCTATAGTTTTATAAGCATTATTAAACTTGTTCATTACTATAATAAATTGATAATTTCCTTAAATTCTTTGGATGGTTTGAACAAAACTACATTTCTTTTAGTGATTTTTTTTTCTTCTTTGGTCTTTGGATTTCTTCCAATACGTGATTTTTTAGATCTAATTTTAAAAGTGCCAAATGACGATATCTTTATTTTTCCTGATTTTTGTAAATTATTTACAAACAAATTAAAGAAATCGTCAATTAAACTTTCTGTTATTTGCTTAGAAAAACCTATTTGCATATAAACTTGATTTATTAAATCTTTTTTAGTTAAATTGAGTCTCATAAATTAAATATTATTCTTTATTTTATCAATTAAATTTCCTTGAATGATCTTACTACAAACTTCTAAGGAATTGGAAAATCCAATATAATCGGTTCCACCGTGACTCTTCACAACCGGAGCATCTAATCCAATAAATATAGCTCCATTATATAATCTAGGGTCTAATCTCTTTTTAAACATTTTTAAATTAGAAAAATTTAGCAATGAAGAAATTTTACCAATTAAAGATCCTTTAAGAGCAAATTTCAGCTCATCCATTATAAAATTTGCAGTACCCTCGGCAGTCTTAAGAGCCACATTTCCTGAAAACCCATCTGAAACTATCACATTTACTTCACCATCCATGATGTGGTTGCCCTCAATATACCCTGCAAAATCAAAATTTTTATTTTTATTTTCGCTAAGTTTTTGATAGGTTTCTTTTATTATTTCGTTACCCTTAAGCTCTTCTGTTCCAATATTAAGTAATGCAACATTTGGATTTTTCATTGGATACAAAGATTTGTATAATGACGCTCCCATTATAGAAAAATCAACTAAATTTTTTGAGCTACATTCAATGTTAGCACCTAAATCTAAGACTACACTCATACCAGTTTTATTTGGCCATAATGCTGACAAAGCAGGTTTATCAATATTTTCAATCATTTTTAGATTTAATTTAGAAATTACAAGAAGTGCACCTGTATTGCCTGCAGAAATAACTATATCAGATTCTTTTCTTTTTACACTTTCAATTGCTAACCACATACTAGTACCTTTCCCTCTTTTCGCTGCCTCTAAAGGACTATCTGTGCTTTTAACATCTTCATTTGTATCAAAAATTTCGTAAAAATTTTTATTAATCTTATTACTTATATGTTTTATTATTTCTATTTTATTTCCAAAAATCTGATAAAAATTATTCTTATTTAATTTATGATTGTGAATTATTCCGTCAACAACTTTTTTTGGAGAACCATCTCCACCCATTGCATCAATTGCAATCTTAACTGAATCGCTCATCTAATTATTTTAAAGTATTTATTCTTTTGGATCTATAACTTGACGACCTTTGTACATACCAGTTTTTAAATCCAAATGATGAGACAATCTATACTCCCCAGATTTTTTGTCTTCTACTATATTTTTAGGAGAGTACTTCATATTCTGAGCTCTTCTCATGCCCGTTCTAGATGGTGTTTGTTTGCGTTTTGGAACTGCCATAATTACTTGTTATTTACACTTTTTATGAATGAATTAAAAGTTTTTTTTGAAAGATTGTCATCAAAATCATTAAAATATTCAACAATTTTTGAAATATCACCAAAATTTTTTAGAAACTTTAATAGTTTTTTTTCTTTTTCATTTTGGTTATCGGTTTTCCAAAAATGGATATCTGAAACTATTGAATGAAATAAATTAATATAGTCTTTCATCTTTTTGTTTATCGATTGGTCTCCATACCCAATTTCTCTAATACTCAATTCAATTTGTCTAAAATTAAAATCATATAATTCTTGAAGAGTCTTTTTTTCCTCTTTATCTTTGAAATTTTTAAGTAAAAATGCAAAATGTAACAAAAATAATGAAAGTCTATCTGAAAAAGTATCTTGTTTGACCAAATTCGAGTATAATTTTTTATTTGTGGTTAAATTAATTAAATTATTGTAAATTTTTAGATAGTTTTTATTCATGAAATATTTAATGCACATATTAATAGTATTTTTCTTTATAACAAGTTGCACTTTAGATCGGGTCGTTAAAAAACATGGTGTGAGAAACCTTGAAAAAAAACAAGAGAAATTGTTGATTTTTGAGACAAATAAAAATGATATTCAAGAGATATTGGGACCACCTTCTAGTAAAAGTGTTTTTGATAATGATTTGTGGATATACATTGAAAGAGAAATTACTAATGATAAACTATTAAAACTTGGGGGTGAAAAGTTAGTTGTGAATAATGTTCTTTTTCTTGAAGTTAATAACAAAGGATTACTAATTAAAAAGAATTTTTATGATATCAATGAGATGAATGAGGCAAAGCTTAGTGAGCTTAGTACAGAAGCAAAGTATAGTAAAAGATCATTTATTTATGATTTTTTATCTAGTATGAGACAAAAAATAAATGATCCTTTGGGTAAAAGAAAAAAACCTTAAATAAAAATTAATTTAACCTGCAATTACAGCTAAAAGTAAAAGTGCAACTATATTTGTAATTTTTATCATCGGGTTAACGGCTGGTCCAGCAGTATCTTTATAGGGATCACCAACAGTATCACCTGTAACTGCTGCCTTATGAGCTTCTGATCCTTTGCCGCCATGATTCCCATCTTCAATGAATTTCTTTGCATTATCCCAAGCTCCGCCACCTGCTGTCATTGAAACTGCAACGAACAAACCTGTGATTATTACTCCTAACAACATAGCTCCTACAGAAGCTAAAGCTGCTACCTGACCACCAATTGCAAAAATTATAAAATATAAAACGATGGGTGATAAAACTGGAAGTAGTGAGGGAATAATCATTTCTTTGATTGCTGCTACAGTTAATAAGTCAACTAATTTAGCATAGTCTGGTTTTTGTTTTCTCTTCATTATACCTGGATATTTTTTAAACTGTCTTCTAACCTCAATTACAACAGCACCACCTGCCCTACCAACCGCTTGCATCCCCATAGAACCAAATAAATAAGGCAACATTCCACCAATTAAAAGACCTACAACTACATAAGGATTAGATAAATCAAAAGTTACAACAATACCCTCTAATTTTGAACCAGCGATTTTAGAAAAATGTTTTATATCCTCAGTATATGCTGCAAACAAAACAAGGGCGCCAAGGCCAGCTGAACCAATAGCATAACCCTTGGTAACAGCTTTTGTAGTATTTCCCACTGCATCTAATGCATCAGTAGTTTTCCTAACATTATTTGGTAATTTTGACATTTCAGCTATACCACCTGCATTATCAGTTACAGGTCCATAAGCATCTAAAGCAACAACCATTCCTGCTAATGCCAACATTGTGGTCACAGCAATAGCAATTCCATAAAGTCCTGCAATATGATTAGTTAATAAAATTCCCGCAACAATAATTAATGCAGGTATCGCGGTAGCTTCTAAAGAAATTGCTAAACCTTGAATCACATTCGTACCATGTCCTGTAATTGATGAGCTCGCTACACTTCTTACTGGTCTATAATTGGTCCCAGTATAGTATTCTGTCACCCATATTAATAGTCCTGTAATTATTAATCCAATGATCCCACAATAATATAAACTCAAACCTGAAAATGATTTACTATTTAGTTGATACTGGTTTTCTAAACCTAAAACAAAATCTGTCACAGGATAAAGAATTACTAAAGATGAGATCGCAGAAACAACAAAACCTTTATATAAGGCATTCATTACATTTTTACTTTTTCCAAGTTTAACAAAAAACGTCCCTAATATTGAAGTTAAAATACATGCTCCACCTATTGTTAATGGATAGATCATCATAGTCATATCGCCTGGGAAAAAAATTGAGGATAAGACCATTGTGGCTACAATCGTTACTGCATAAGTTTCGAACAAATCAGCGGCCATACCAGCACAATCTCCAACATTGTCCCCTACGTTATCAGCTATAACCGCTGGATTCCTTGGATCATCTTCTGGAATACCTGCCTCAACTTTACCGACTAAATCTGCACCAACGTCAGCACCCTTAGTGAAAATTCCACCACCTAATCTAGCAAAAATTGATATCAATGATGCTCCAAAACCTAATGCAACCAAAGCATTAACAATTTCTCTTTCATCAATATTAAATTTTAATAATAAATAATAATATACAGCTATGGATAACAAAGCCAATCCCGCTACCAGCATACCAGTTACAGCTCCAGATTTAAAAGCTACTGATAAACCACTTGCCAAACCTTTTCTTGAAGCCTCAGCAGTTCGAACATTAGCTTCAACAGAAACTAACATTCCAACATATCCAGCAATTCCTGATAAGGTAGCTCCTATTAAATAACCTAAACCAACAAGAGGACTAAAAGCAATACTAACGATTACCAAAACTACAATACCAACAATTGCTATTGTTTTATATTGTCTAGCTAAATAAGCTTTAGCACCAATCTGTATCGCTGAAGCTATATCTTGCATTTTAGAATTTCCTGCACTTGAGTTAAGAATATTTTTTCCAGTAAAATATCCATAAACAATTGATAAAAGTCCTGCCCCGATAGTATATAAAAGTATTATTTCTATTGATGAATTCATAAGTAAGTTAAATTAAGTAAATGTTAATATATTAAAAATCGGACAATACAAAAAAAGATATAAAAGGCAATAATTAACTTTGAAATTTATGGGTATAACCTTTATCTTTGAGGACAATTTTTCTGCCTTTTTGATCAATTATGTGAGGTTTTTGTGTCTGCAAACAAATTTTACCTATTTTTGAAATTTTAACCCCCAATGTATTACTAAATTTTTTTATGATTCCAGATTTTGATGGTTTAGCAGTGAACAAAATTTGATAGTCATCACCTCTAGATATAAAAAATTTTTTATTTAATTTTTTTAACTTTATTAAAGATTCTAATTGTTTTGAAATTGGAATATCATTTAAATTCAACTTGAAAGATAATTTTTGATTATTAATTAATTTTTTTAAATCACTAAATAATCCATCAGATATATCTATAGATGAATTAGCAAAAAATAAGAGTTTATCTGTCAATTTAAAACATAGTGATGGTAAAAAATATTTTTGTACAAAATATTTTTGTAAAACTTTTTTAGTAAAAAATTTTTTTTTTAAAATTTGTAATCCAGCAAAACTGTCACCTAGATTACCAGTAACATAAATATCATCATTTATTTTGGCTTTATTTCTAAATATAATATTTTTTGAAAAACCTATACTTACTATAGTAAAACTAAGTTTATTTGAAAAAACTGTATCACCACCGCAAAGACTTATTTTGTATTTTTTTTGTTCTTGTTTTAAAGACTTAGAAATTTTATTTAAATTAATTTTTGAAAATGATTTATCATTACCTGAACCAGATATAAAATAATATTTAGGTTTTACACCTTTACAAATTAAATCAGAAATCGATGATCTAATAATCTTTTTAATTACTAAGGAAGGTTTTAAAAAATTATAAAAATGTACGCCTTCTACATATGTATCCATAGACACAACAATTTTTCTTTTTTTATCAAAAAAAACATCATCATTTAAATTTAAAGAATTTTTATTATTTTTTGTAAGCGAAACGAAATATCTTTTTATAATTTCAAATTCATCCATATTAAGGTCTTAGTTTTTTTGCAATATTATCTAATAAAGCATTAAGATACTTTGTTTGCGTATCTTCTAAAAAAAAATTAGATACTTCCAAATATTCTTTAATAATTATATTAATTGATAAGTTTGGTTTATACAAAAATTCATAAGTAGCTGACTTGAGAATTATTTGAAATACTTTATCTAACTTCTTAAGTTTAAAATTTAAATTCAGGTTTTTTTCGAGCTCTTCTGATAAAATTTCATCTCTTTCAAGAGTTCCAAAAACAATATCTTTTATAAATTTTTTAAATCTATGTTTAGGAAAGTTAATTTTTTCGTCATCATTAAAAAATTTTCCATATAATTTCTGAATAATGATAACTCTAGGATTATTTTTTGGACTATATTTTGTTCTCATTTTTGAGATAAAACCGATAAAACTGCTTGTGCTGCCTCAGAACCTTTTTTTTTACGAATAATTGCTTGTTTCGTATTAAGACATGTGATGACTCCATTGCCAACCGGTTTTTTTGAGTTTACGGATAATTGCATAATAGCATCAGTTGTCGCTGAAGAAATAAAATCAAAATGGGGAGTCTTGCCTTTAATCACGCAGCCTAAAGCAATAAATCCGTCAAATTTTTTTATATTTTTTGAAATTGTCACTGGTATTTCAAAAATACCAGGAACATTAATTATTTTAATCTTATTTTCTCTTGGAATTTGATTTAATGCACTATTCAAAAGACCTTTTGATATTTTTTTGTAATAATTAGCTATAATTATTAGAATTTTTTTTTTCATTAAATAAGTTCCTGTTTAGTTATTTTTATATTAAAACCTTCTAATCCGATAACCTTTTTTGGTGATTTTGTAATTAAAATCATTTTTTTTATCTTTAAATCTTTAATTATTTGTGCACCAATCCCATAATTTCTTATTAATTTATCATTCCCTTTTTTATAAAAATTATTATTTTTATAATTTTTAAGAGTTTGCGTAACTGATTTTAGGTTCGTATCTTTGATAAAAACTAAAATACAATTATTAAATCTTTTAAAGTAATTTAATGTTTTGTTAAATGAATTTGGAATTTTTTGAGATATTAAATAATTATGTACCTCATTTGAAGAAATAACTCTTACTCTTGGAATAATTCCTTTCTTTATTTTACCTTTAACTAATGCGAAATGTTCAGAACCATCTAATAAATTTTCATAAATCTTAATCTGATATTTTTGATCTTTAAAGTTAATTTCTGATGTTTTTTTAAGTTTTATTAATTTCTCTTTTTTCAATCTATAAGATATAAGATCTTCAATCTTACCAATTTTTAGTTTATGCTTTTTTGCAAAATTAACTAAATCATTTCCTTTGGCCATGGTACCATCTTCGTTCATTATTTCACAAATGACCGCCGAATTATTTTTTTTTGCTAATTTTGAAATATCAACTGATGCTTCAGTATGACCAGCCCTTACAAGTACACCCCCGTCTTTTGCTATTATCGGAAAAATATGTCCTGGAGATACAATTTCTTTTTTGCTTACTTTTTTCTTTGAAGCTATTCTAATAGTTCTAGCTCTATCTTTTGCAGAAATACCTGTAGTAATACCTTTTCTGGCCTCTATAGATACGGTAAAAGCTGTTTGATTTCGCGATTGATTAACAGGCGACATAAGTGATAAATTTAACTTTCTTGCTTGAAGGGAGTCTAAAGCTAAACAAATTAAACCCCTCCCATATTTAGCCATAAAATTAATATTTTTTGAATTAGAATCCGAGGTTGAAATTACTAAATCTCCTTCATTTTCTCTTTTCTCATCATCTACCAAGATAAACATACCACCTTTTTTGGCTATTTTAATAATTGTTTCGATTGATGAGAAATTACTTTTTAACATTTAAAAAATTTTTTATATATTTTGAAAGAATATCAATCTCAACATTTACTACGCTACCTTTTTTTAGTATTGACAAATTTGTCTCTTTAAAAGTATGTGGAATAATCCAAATTTGAAAGCCTTTTTTAGTTATTTTTGAAACTGTCAATGAAATCCCGTTAATACATATAGAGGCTTTTTCTATTATTTCTTTTTTCTGTTTTGCATTTATTTCAAATTCAAAAATATAAGATTTGTCAACTTTTTTTATACTTTTTACTATGCATGAGGTATCGATATGACCTTGGCAAATGTGACCGGATATTCTTTGACCATATTTTAGTGGAAGCTCTAAGTTTATTAAATCATTCTTTTTAATATATTTAAACCTGGATCTTTCAATAGTTTCATTTGACAGGTAAAATTGCATTATCTTTGTTTTTATAGAAATCATAGTAAGACAAACACCATCACACGATACAGAAATACCAACATCCTTTTTTGACAATTTAAGATTAGATTTTATAAAAATATTGATCCCTTTGGATCTTTTTGTAATTTTTTCTACCAGTCCTTTGTTGTATATTATTCCGTTAAACATATTATTTTTCGTAAATTGTGATTATATCATTGAATAATCTAAATCTTATTTTTGACTTTCTATCATATTTTCTATTTAAAAGTTTTAAAGATGTAAAACTAGTATATTTTTTTTGTTTAGATAATTTATTAGGACTTTTAAACAAATAAAATTCATTAAACAAGTTATTTTTAATAAATGAATTTGTAATCTTGTCACCTCCTTCTATCAAGAGACTCCTGATTCCTAAATGATAAAGTCTTTTAAGAATATTTTTTAAGTAGAAAGAATTTTTTCTTTTTAAATTGGATCTTATTAAATGAATTCTTTGTTTTTTTAAAATTTTCAATTTATTTTTGTTTTTAGAATTGTGAAATATGATTGTGGGTTCTGTTTTAGCGTTCTTAAAAATATAGCTTTTAGGATCTATATTTAATTCTCTATCTAAAATGATTTTTTTAGGTGAAAATTTCTCATATCCTTTTATTCTACAAGTTAATCTTGGATTATCTATATTTAATGTTTTACTAGTAATCAGAATTCCATCATTTTTATATCTTAAGAAATGAGTTAATTTTTCTGAGAACTTATTAGTAATTCGTTTTTGATTTTCGCTGTAAATTAAATTATTTTTGGAAACAGCTATTTTACCGGTAATATAGGGCATTCTATTTAATCTATTGACCAAATATGATTTATACAATTTTTTTACTTCGTTTTTTAAAAGACCCCTTTTAACTTTAATATTCTTTTTATTTAAAATTTTAAAACTTTTACCCTTAACTCTGTTATCTATATCATCTATAGAGTAAATAACTTCATCGATACCGCTTTTAATAATAATGTTTGTGCAAGGTGGTGTTTGTCCATAATGAGTACAAGGTTCAAGAGTTATATACATTTTTGAACCTGATAAATTTTGAAAAGAATTGTTTATAGCGTTTGTTTCAGCATGTGGTCTTCCATTTAAACCTGTTTGACCTATAGATATTATTTGGCTTTTTTTAACTATTACACAGCCTACAGAGGGATTATCACCAGTTAACCCTTTTTTTCCTCTTGCCAATTTAATAGCAAGTCTCATAAATTTTATATCTTGCGCGGAAAACTTATCTTTTTTTGTAGACATCTAGTTTGTCCACAAATTGTACAAAATCTTTTTCTTCTCTAAAATTTCTATAGACAGAGGCAAATCTAACATAAGCAACAGGGTCAAGCTCCTTTAAGCCTTCCATAACCATAGTGCCTATTGTGCTAGTTGAAATTTCATTTTGCCCAAGTTCTTCAAGCGCCCTAGAAACTTTACTTATAAATTTTTCAACGGTCTCTGTATCTAAAGGTCTTTTCTTTAAGGCTATATAGATTGATTTTGCCAATTTATCTCTATCAAAAGCAGATTTTCTGCCATTCTTTTTAACTACCATTAGTTCACGATATTGGATTCTTTCAAAAGTAGTAAATCTTTCTCCACAAGCACACAGTCTTCTTCTGCGTATAGCGGTGCCATCTTCAGTTGGACGGGAGTCGACAACTGAAGTCTCGCCTTTTTTTTCACAAGGGCAAATCATTTATTCAAATTTTTATAGATAGGGAAATTAGAGCATAAATTTACAACTTCATTTCTAACTTCGTTTTCCATCTTGCTATTGTCCTCTGGGTTTTCTGATAATCCTTTTATAACTTTCGTAATTAGTTCACCAACTTTTTCAAATTCTTTCAATCCAAACCCTCTTGTTGTTGCCGCTTGAGATCCTAATCTAATTCCTGATGTAATCATTGGCTTTTCAGTATCGAAAGGAATTCCATTTTTATTACATGTGATATTTGCTCTACACAAACTTTCAGATGCAGAATTTCCTTTAACATTAAAAGGTCTTAAGTCCACTAACATTAAATGTGTATCTGTTCCACCAGAATAAATCTTGAAACCATTATTTTTTAAAGTTTCAGCCAACATTTTTGCGTTAGCTAAAACATTTTTTATATAAGTTTGAAATTCTGGTTTAAGTGCTTCAAAAAAACCTGCAGCTTTTGCAGCAATTATATGCATCAAGGGTCCACCTTGATAACCTGGAAAAACTGCTGTATTAAATTTTTTTCCTAAATCTAAATCATTTGATAATATTATTCCTCCTCTGGCACTTCTAAACACTTTATGTGTTGTTGAAGTTACAACATGAGCATAATCACATGGATTTGGATATCCTTTACCTGCAACCAATCCTGAAAAGTGAGCCATGTCTACCATCAAGTATGCTCCAACTTTGTCAGCAATTTCTCTAAATCTTTTAAAATCAATAACTCTTGAATATGCACTACCACCAGCAATAATTAATTTTGGTTTATGTTCTAAAGCTAATTTTTCAACATTATCATAATCAATCAATTCAGATTTTTTATCAACATCATAACTTATCGCATTAAACCATTTACCAGACATTGAAATTTTCAGACCATGAGTTATGTGACCACCAGAATTTAAACTCATA
>CACLEQ010000007.1:0-38184 GCA_902605995.1 uncultured Pelagibacteraceae bacterium | reverse complement strand
AAAAATTAAGATTTATAAATATGAAAAAATTCACTCTATTTTTACTTCTTAGCTTTTTTCTATTAAATAAAAGTTTAGCTTGTGAACTTTTAAACGTGCCTATTGGAACACCAATAAGTAAAGCAGAGCAAACATTTAGCTTCTTAACAAGTTATGATCCTGCTTCCATTGAAGAAAAATCCTCAATTAAATATTTAGATCATGCAGCAGACTATTGTGAGAATGATGGTTTTGACAATACCGAAATAGAAGTCATAGTTTACGACTCCAAGATTGCAGCGATTAATTTCATATCGTCTGATGCAAAAAAGAATGAAATATACAATTTTACTAAAAATAAAATTAGCGACCCTGGAATCGAAGCTCAAAAAAATAATTGGCAAGGAGTGGTTGATTTAAGTATTGGAAGTTTATTTATTACTTATGGAAAATACTTAAAAAGAGGGAAGATTTATGAGTCTCTTGAAATCACGAATGATCAGATGATAAATTACGTATATGGAGAACAAGTAACACAGGCGATATGGTAAAAAAGATTATTAAATTTTTTGTGTTCTCTTTAATATTTTTATTTTTAGGAAATAAATTATATGCGAAACCTATCCCACCAGGAGCTGGAAAAGGAGATGTTCCTGCAAATATTTTATTTTTAGTTGATAGCTCTGACAGCATGCACTCCTGGATCGGTGAAGATGGTTTAGAACCTATTCATAGGGCTGTTTACGACTCAAATGGTAATTTTTTAATATCCCAAGGAGATAGACAAAGAGGGATCCTAAGATATACAGCGGCAGGGGAGAGAGATAGTGACTTCAATATAGATTTCATTGGTGAAAATGGTTGCAATAATCTAATTGATACATCCTCTAACACTAAAAATAAATCTATTAGGCGAAATGCAAGTATTAATTTTGTTGAAAATTTAACTTCTGAAAAAACTAATATTTCAGGTGAAAATATAATTTTTTTTAGAGCTTGGGAGAAAAATTTAAAGCATCTTGTTTTTGGTTATTCGGAGGATGGTCAAAATTGTAGAGTTGCAATCGGTACAACTTTAAAAAAAGCTCAAGTGAGAAGGGTAAAAACTAAAATAATTAGTGGTACTCCATATTTATTTATTATGGGATCTTGGAACAAGGGTGGTTTTATAAAAATTGTAAATCTTAACACAATGGGATCTCAGACTACAACGGATTGTAAAACCTGTAGGTTTAAAAATGTGAATAATTTTGATATTAACAATGAAGGAACCCTCATGTATATGGCAAGATATGGAGGTATATTTGCTGTACCTGTCACCCCCAAGGGCGATTCTTTTGAGGTGTCAAAAGGAGATACGGTTTCATATTGTTCGCATAACAATAATCCTAATTTAGCTAATCAGATGATGAATGCTGTTGATGTAATGATTGACCCCGATGATAGCAATGTTGCTTACATTAGTTCTAACGTTAGTCATTCTATTCAAAAAATAAATCCAAACACATGTGTAGTTGAAACATATATAGGCAAGGGGGCAAAATCTACTACATCAAATGATGGGGTTTCTGGATCTTTGTTAGGTGATTTAGTCGGATTTAATAATCCATCATATATTTTTGTAGATAGTGACAAAGTCTTGGTTGGATCTCAATCTGGATATTTAGACGAGATAGATAAATCAAAATTTACTTTAACAGAAAGAGATACTGCATGGCTTCAACAAATGGGAGGACCACGAGTTAAAAGATGGGATGGAGTTAAAGCAGCTATTGATGCTGTAGTTAATGACTCAACATTAACGACTGGAGCTTACTTTGGTTTTGGACATTGGAATTCTGGAGAAGTATCAACGAAAAAAAAAGGTTTTAGAGGGGGTTGGCATTGTCATCACAATGATGACTGTGAATATTATTTTGGCTGGGTTGGTAGTAAAACACATCCACAAGGAACTTCGAAAAGATGTAATAGTAATTCGTGTTTAAATGTGGCTGTGAGCCCTCAAGGTGCTAGCTTGATAATGAACACATTTGATCCTTTAGAGACTGCTTGGGGAACTGATGCTCAAGCATTTTCACAAATTGCACTCAAGTACTTTAAAGACGAAAGAGCAGGAAAGCAGTTACTTCCTCCAGAAAATGCGACAGACTCAGAAAAAGAGTGTTCTCGAAATTTTGTAATTGTTATTGGTGATGGGGCAATGAAGAATACTGGAGTAAAAAGTCAACCAGGAAGTGCGAAGTCAGATATTGAAAGTTTAAGAGATGATTTAAATGTTCAAACATTATTTGTTGCCTATGGGGATGGTATAAAACCTGGGCCAATGGAATTATTTGAGGAGTTAGCAGTTGTAGGAGGCTGCCCAGGTGGGCAAGCAGGACACCCTGATTGTCATAGTTTAATGAAACCTGTAACTCCTGAGGCTTTAAAGCAAGAATTGAGTAGTAAAATTAGACAAATACTTGCAGATAAACTTGCCTTCACTGCACCCTCAATAACTGCATCAATTCAAGAAGGTGGATCTCTATATCAAGCGCAGTTCGAATATAAACCGCTTGGTGAATGGGAGGGAAGATTGCTTCGAAAGTCTATAGATAGATTTGGAAATGTAGTTCATGATGGTCCAGAAACTTCAAAAGGCTCAAAAGCGGGTAATTGGGATGCTTCAGAAAAAATTAAACTTCAATCTACACCAGGTGACTCTGAAGATAGAAGAAAAATTTGGTCTGCTATAGATGGTGTTTCTTACGCGGGAAATTGGGATAATTTTAAAGCAGAGCATTCAGGCCCAATATTAAATCTTATGGAATTTACTGGTTATGCAGTGAGAGATTATCACCATTCCGCATCTGAAGGATGCGCTGATGTTGGAGAAGATGGTATTACTGATGATGTAATTGGTCTTATAAATTTTATGAAAGGCACTGACTATTTTAAATATCATTCTTGCACTATAGATGCTGTTAGAAATCATGTATTAGGTGATATTTATCATTCTCAATTAGTTGAAGTTGGTGTTCCTGATGCAAGTCTTGACTTCATTGGGGAAAATCAAGAGGCCTATTTTAGATTTAGAAATAATTATGCAAATTTTATTAATAAAAATGCCTCAAGAAAGAGTGTTCTTTATGCTGGTTCTAATAGTGGGATGCTGCATGCTATATGTGCTGGAACTCAAGTAACAGACTCTTGTCCTGAGGGAGCAGGTAGTGAAATGTGGGGATTCATTCCTCCTTTTGTTGCAACTAATCTACCTCAAATCATAAATAAAGACTACGACAAAGCAGGAAAATCAGGTGGGACTAATCCAATTTTTGGCGTTGATGGTTCGCCTGTAGTCCACGATGCTTTTATAAAGGGATATAAAATTTCAGGAAATGATGTTGTAGAAGATCCAGTAAAAAAATGGAGGACTATATTGTTCGTTCCTTATGGTCGAGGTGGAGCAGGATTTTCAGTTTTAGATGTTACTGATCCTGTACCTTCAGGTTCGACAGGGCCCATTCATATGTTTTCAATTTTAAACGATCAAGTTAACAATGAAGTTCTTGTTGCAGATGCTAATGGAGATATATCAACTTATGAATATAATGCTGGATCCTCATCTTCAAGTCAATCACTCGAGGGGCTTAAAGCTTATACTCAATACACTGAAGCGAGAACTGATGACGAAGGTCAAGATCCACCAACAACTGATTTACAAGATGAAAGAGCAGAATGTATAAAAGATAATACCAATTATGCTTTTGATAATTCAATTGAAAAATCTTGTTATGTTAATAAAGTTTTTCATTTTCCAAATATTGAAATGCCTTATGACGAGGGTGCTGTTATACCTTTGAGCACATTAACAGCTAGTAGACTTAATAATGATGGTAGCTCATCACCATTAGGTATTCAAAGTGCAACAATGTTTAAGGGTATGCTTAAAGTAACTTTTAAAGAAAAATTGATTGTTAATCCTTATCAAAAAGATGATGCAAACCCAAACACTGCTGAAGGTAAGTTGACAGAAAGATTTAATGTTAAAACGTCTTGTACAGGAGGTTCTGGTTTCAATGAAAATAACATATACTATAATTATTCTCAGCTTGGAGAAACATGGGCAACGCCTAGAATAGCAAGGATACCATCATACACATCACCAGGCAATCCATCTGAGGATGTTTATGTTGCAATTTTACCGGGCGGCATGACTAGAAACAATACTTGTGCAGGTTCTGCAGTTTTCTTAGTTGCATTAGAGGAAATGGATGTTGACGGTGTCACCGTACCAGCTGGAGGAATTTATGGAGCAGAGCCAAATTTAGGACCAATCACAATTGTGGACACATCACCTGATGGAGTGAAGGTAGAGGGGCAAGCAGACCCTTTAGCTACTCCAAATGGTAGCAATATAGTAAATGCAATTCCGGCTACACCAGTAATAATTACACCAGATACTGCACCTGGTATCCCTTGGAGAGGTGCAATGGTTTATGTAAATGATCTTGAGGGTAAAATAACAAAAATAAATTTATCTAATCAAACAAAATTTGACGCCGGTTTATTTGATCAAACAACATTATTTAGACTTGATGCTACTGAAGAAAATTCGAGATATTCATATTTTGGTATGGAAGCTGGAATAGGAGCATCAAATGGTAAATTTTATTTATTTGGTGCAACTGGCAATTTTCAAAATCTTGGAGGTAAGGAGCCAGCAATGGATAATATCTTATATGGTTTTATTGATGTAGACTATCCATTCTATAAAGATTTAAATGGTGGCAAGGTTCCTCTTGGTCAGGATGTTACAGCTTTTAACGCCAGAGCACATGAATTGGCGAATAGGGCAAGATCAATTGACAATCTGAGTGGTGCTTTACAAGTAGACCCAGGAGTATGTCTAGATGTTACAGGTAATGACGATGATAATTCCTGTCTAAAAGTTTTAAATAATCAAACTGCATGGGTAATAGGTCTTGATAGAGGCGTAGCAGTTCCTAAAAACAAAGAATCAAACAAAGCTGATGGTGTTTCTCCAAATTTATTTAGAAAATCATCCGCATCTCCTACTTTATTTAAGGGAAAAGTATATTTTCCTGTTTATCAACCACCACAAGGCGTAGGATGTGCACAAGGATCAGCTTTTATTTGTGTTGCTGATGATGAGTGTGGAACAAACGGTTCACAACAATTAGATTTAGAAAATCCGCCAGTGGAATTGGATGTAGCAAGAGCAAAGGGAAATGTTTGTGGTTATGTAAGACAAGGTGTCCTTTCAGAGCTGGTAATCTTTGCCGACCAACTTTTTGCAAATGTCGCTGGGCCATCTGAAAATGAAGAAACATTATTTCAGATTTTATCATTACCGGGGGATGTCCTAACTAACAAAGGTGGCTGGAGAGATAGCAGCTTCTAATTAGAAAAAAATAATCTTTGTTGTTTGTTTTAGTTATAGAAATTTTTGAATTTGTTCAGTCAATATAAGGTAAAGTAAACATCCTGAAATTATATATGGTCCAAAAGGAATTTGAGTTGACATAGTTTTGCTTTTGTTTAGTAAACTTGGAATAGATATTACTAATGCTAATACCGAGGAAAAAATAAGTATAAATGGAATTGATATCCAACCAAACCAAAAACCTATTGCGGATAATAATTTTGCATCACCAAGTCCCATACCTTCTTTATTCTTAAATCTTTTATAAAAATAATATATTAGCCAAATAATTAAATATCCTAAAGCTCCGCCAATTAGTGATTGTAAATAATTTGGAAATACTGTTTCATTTAAATATGGGTCGAAGGATTTTAAAAATCCAATTAACATCAAACTATAAGAAATTTCATTAGGAATTATAAAATGTTTTAAATCAATAAAAAAAATTATTATAAATGAAATAGATAATATAAAAAAAAATAAAGTTGTTGTACTTAATCCATATAATTTAAAAATTATAAGAAATGAGAGTGCTGTAATACTTTCAACTGTAAAATATTGAAAACTAATTTTTGTTTTACATTTTCGGCATTTTCCTCTCAAAATAATAAAAGATATAAACGGTATATTATCAAACCAATTAATCTTTGACTTGCAATTCAGACAATATGATCTGCCTGACACCACATCCTTATCTATAGGAAGCCTGTAAATACAGACATTACAAAAACTTCCCCATAGAGCCCCTAAAATGAATACAGCTATTGAAAGCACAATTTAAATTTTGATTTGAGCAGCGAATTCTAATATATTGTTAATGCATAGTTGAACTAAAACCATAGCGTCTTGTATATGAAGATAAAAATTAGGTGAATATATGATTACTTCCATAGTGGAAAATTATCAAAAAAGTAATAGGTTGCCAATTAAAAACATGTTTTTTAATAAGAAAAAAGAGGTTAAAAACGCAGTAGAGGACAATAGTAGTAAAGATCTCGCTATTGTTACTCAGATGAACCAAGAGTTTGCAAAATCTTTAGATCTAAAAGAAACACTTAATAATTCATTAGAAGTAATTATCAAAAGAATTAATGCCCAAGCTGCAAATATTTTTCTCATTGATGAAAAAAAACAAAATTTTCAATGTATTGCATCTAAATATCAATCCTATCTAGAAGATTTTGAAATTCCAATAACACAAGGAGTTATGGGTAAGGCAGCTGTTCTGAAAAAGTGTATTAGAGTAGGAGATGTTAGAAAAGATGTCAGAGAAATTGCAGAGTTTTATTTCGACTTAGATAACAAGACAAACTTTACAACTTACTCTGTCTTATGTTCACCGTTAATAGTTTCCAATGAATGTATAGGGGTTATTCATTGTTTAAATAAAAAAACAAACAATAAACTTTTTGAAGAAAATGATAGAAAACTTTTAGAAATATTGTCTGGACCTGCAGCATTAGCAATTAGAAATGCAAAAATGGCTGAAGACTTAATTGAAAAGAATAGAATACAAAAAGAGATAGAAATAGTTGGAGAGATACAAAAAACATTATTGTCTCAAAATAAAAAAGAAAATTTTCCAATTGCTGGAATAAACATTCCTGCAAAAATTGTTTCAGGGGATTTTTATAATTTTGCAGAATTATCCAATGGAGTTTATGGCTTCGGTGTAGCAGATGTATCAGGAAAGGGAATTAAATCTTCTTTACTAATGTCTAAAGCATCTAGTCTTTACAGATGTTTAAGTAAAACAAATTTTTCTGCAGCAGAACTTTTAAATATTTTAAATTCAGAAATTTGTGAGACTACTTCAAGAGGAATGTTTGTTACAATGTTAATTGGAATATATGATAGTAATAAAAAAGAATTAACTTTAGCCAACGCAGGTCACGAACCTCCATTAATATATTCAAAGGACGGTAACTTTTCAAATTTTGAAGAGGCTGGACCACCTTTAGGGATTGCACCAAAATTTAAATTTAAAGAAACTAAAATTAATTTTTCAAACAGTTCCATGTATATTTTTACAGATGGTATTACAGAAATAAAAAACGCCAATGGAGACATGTTAGAGTCAGATGGATTTAAAAATTATATAAAAAAATATCAACAAGTCGTTAATCATGAAAGATTGAATAAGATAGTTGAAGATATAATTAAATCTGGTCGAATACAAAAAGATGATTTAACTATAGTTGTTGTTGACGGATCTTAAATTATTTTAAACGTAAGTGTATATACCTTTCTTTTTAATTATAGAATTAATTAGCTTCACATAATCTTTGGATAGATAATAATTGTACTTCAACTGACTCATAATTGTTATTAAAGAAATAATTATAGATTTAAATTTCAATTTAGTTATCACTTACCAATAATTGATTAAAGATTAATAAGAATATCTTAATTGATGTATGAAATGATTAAAAAAACACTTTTTAGGAGAAATTGTGCCTTCAGATTGAAAAAAATTAAAAAATTTAGACTTTATATTTATCAATCAAAGGTAGAATTAAAATTTTTTGAATAATTTTTATCGTGACCACCTATTAAATATTTAATATTTATGTAATTGGTACGAAAAATAATAATTCTAACACAAAAATTATCCTCTCTAACACAAAAAATACAATTTTGTGAATTTGTGCCATTAATATTGATTTTATTGACTTTTTATAATTTTAAAATTATTTTTAATACTCTCACACAATCAAAAACAACTCTAACACAATATATAAAAATATTTTGTGTTAGAGGATTACAAATAAAAATGAAAATTAGAAATATCTAAAAAAATTCTTAATAGTTAATTATTGTTGATTTTATTGACTTTTTTAACATAAACCCATTTTGATCATTTTATTTTAAATTTTGTGTTAGACTAAAATCAAATTTTGTGTTAGAGATTCGTTAATTTGTGTTAGAGAATATAATTTTAAAAAATTATGAGTGATCAAGAAGACGATAAAAAAAATTTAACAGAGGACATTCCTCAGCCCGAAAAAGATAATCAACCTTTGGTTGATGATAATAATCAATCGGAAAGTGTAGAAATTCAAAATAATGATTCAACTTTAGAGGGAACAGAGAATAACGAGCAAAATAATAATCAAAATCCTGTTTCAGAAGTCTTTGGTCAATCAAAAGAGGAAAATAATACTAATGATCATCAGGTTATCCACAAAAAAGATGGCAGACTTCATATTTATATAAGACAAGACAAATATAAAGGAGAATTAAAGTCAAAAAATTGGGTAGGAAGACTTTATTTAGATGGAAAACAAAAAATTTCTTCTTCAGGAACACCAAACCTTGAGGAGGCAATTCCAATTTTAGAAAAATGGTTTGATGATTTACATGCTGAAAGTGAAAAACTAAAAAAAATTGCCGAGGAACAAACTGATAAAGAAAAACAATCTGACACTACAACAGTAACTGAAGAAAAAATTATTTCTCAAGCTACACCGACACCAACAACTGATGAAAGTCCTCAAAGCATCATTGTCAAAGCAGATCCAGTAGCAGTGAAGGATGAAAATATAATTAACGAGACAAAAGAAATTCCAAAAGAAAATATTGATACTACTCCAAAAAATAAAATTTCTGGTATTTTAGGAAAATTAAAAAATATAAAATTTAAAAAACCATCTTTAGCAGGTATTAAGTTACCTCAATCATCTTCAAAAAAAACTTCAAATGCAATTTCGAAATTCTTAAATTATTTTAAGGGAAAAATTGGAAAATCGTCCATACAAGGTGAGGAGATAATAGGTTTAGAAATTACAAACAAAGAAATACGTTTGTCCCAAATAAATGCAAACAAATCAAATCAATGGGTATTAGAAAAATTTTTTACTCATAAAATAGAAATACCAGATGAAAGTAACGTTATTGATAACGCAGATAAAATTACGGAAGAATTAAATTTAGTATTACAGAAAATAAATTTGAATACTAATAATGTTGCAATTTCTATACCTGTTACTAGTGCAATTATAAGAGTTGTTACCTCTCCTTTAATGAAGGAAGAAGAATTGCAAAAAGCTATTGAAACTAATTCACTTTGGGAAAATTTAGTTCAGTTAACTGACAATCTTGATGATTATTCAATATTTCATCAAGTAATTAATAGAAACGAAAAAGATAATGTAATGGATATATTATTTGTTGCCTCTAAACTTACTGACATTAATAGTTACGTTTCAATTGTAAAAAACAGCGGACTTAATCCTGTTATTATAGATGTTAAATGTTTTGCATTAAAATCGGCTGTGGACCAAATTAATTTAATCTCGAAGAAAAAAGATGATGAAAATCTTACAGCTGTATTAGAATTTGGTTTAGACGAGAATTACCTGATGATTTTATATGATAATAATCCAATCATAACAGATATATTTTTGCGAGGATTAGACAGAAAAATATTACTGGAGTCACAAAATATCGAGGAAAAAGAGGGTTTAACAAGAAGATATGCAACTCAGGTCAAACAAGCCATTCAAGATTTTGAGACAAAATATGAAAAAAGAATTCGAAATATAAAAGTTGTTTCTGACATAAGTAATGTAGAGGAATACTTATCGTTTTTTAGAAAAAGTTTATTGAATGTGGGTTTTAATTTATTCGATCCTATCGATGGTTTAGAGGTACCTGCACAATTTAATCAACAATTAGATTTGCCAAATAGATCCTATCTTACAACATCTATAGGCTTAGCATTCAGAAAATTAGATGTTTTTGGTTATTACAAATTTGTAACTGCAGCAAAAAACATAAATTTACTTCCAAATAGAAAAAGTTTATTTCAGCAAAAAAAGATGAAAGCGATATCAGGTTTTGCTTTTAAAGGTTTAGCTGCCGGTATAGCTGGTTTATATCTGATTTTATTTACCTTATCTTTTTGGAACATATATTCTTATAACCAAAAATTAAAAGATTATAATAATGTCATTACGTTACATAAACAAAAGTCTAAAGATTTAAAACAAATTTCAAAAGAGCTTAAAGTAATACAAACGACTTTAAAATTAAGCAATACATTAAAGTCAAATAAAGAGTTAACCTATAGAATTTTGGCTCAGATAGCATCCAGTGTTCCTTCTAAAGTAAAATTTGATAAGGTTGATTATAACGGTGGTAGTTTAATCACAATTCAAGGAATAGCTGCAAGCGATCAGGATATTTTAAAATTTATTGATAATTTAGGTAAACAAGATTTAGTTGATCAAGCTTCACTATCGTCGATGAGATTGCCTCAAAGATCTCAAACGGGTGCAAATATGAAAGGGTTTAGAGTTTTTGTAAAAATTAAAAAGAGCTAATTATGAATTTTAAAATTGATTTAAAAAGTTTAGATTTAAAAAATCTCACAATGGATGATATTAAAGCAAAACTCCAAACGGTTGAGAAAAAAACCTGGATTAAAATTGGTATAGCCTCTGGTGCAGTAATTTTATTTTTGATTATCTATTATGGTGTCATTAGCCCAATCGTTGATAAGAAAAAAGCCCAACTTGTTGATATGAGTAAAAAACAAGAGGAAACTACTCAATTTATAAAAAAGATTAATTTAAGTAAAAAGAAAATAAAAAAATTAAGACCTCAATTTGAGCAATATTCAACTTTGTTTCACACAAGAGCTGAAGTGGAGGGTTTATATCAAACTTTAAGTGAGTTTGCAGGAATGAATGATTTGATAATTTCAAAAATAGAAAAGAAAAAAATTAAAGAAGTTTCAAAAAAGGATGCTCTAGCTAAAGCATCAGGTAAGAAAAGCAAAAAGAGCAAAAAGAGTAAAAAAGGCAAAGGTAAAGTTGAGAACGTTGCTTATTATACTATTCCAGTAGAATTTGAGATAACAGGGAACTTTTTGGGCTATATTAAATTCAAAAGACAACTTTCACTGTCTCAAAAGATGTTAAATTTTGACAAAGAGTCTATTCAAGTGGTAAAAGGAAATACAACCGGAGCGATAAAAGTAAATGGGACATTAACTATTGTGGGGCTAGCAGATGATTTTTTCTAGATTTTTTATAGTTTTGTTAAGTATGTTATTTTTATCATCCGTTGTTTACGCTGATAATCATGATACTCAAAATATTGTAGAGAAAGCAAAAGAGATAAATAAAAAAATTAAAGAAAAACAAGCAAAACAACAATCATCAAATCAAACTAAAGAAGAACCGCTGCCTTTGAATGATCCATTCGTTGGTGATGGATCCTTAGATGGTAGCAGTGGTATAAATATGATTGCATCAACAGATGAACAAAAGAAGGATCTGAGTGTTTTTAATTTTAAATTAGTGGGTGTCATTGGAGGTCAGAATGATATGTGGGCATCTATAATAGATGAAAACGGAGATATCTTAACATTGTCAATGTTTGAAGAATTAGCCCCTGGTATTAAACTGATTGGTATCAATACCGATGAAATAGTATTTGAAAGAGACGGATCAGACTCTTTAGTAGTAATTAATTTTAAAAATCAAGTAGTTGAAAGAGCCAATTAATCTATGAAAAATAATCTCAAAATAATAAGTTTTTTGATTGCATTATTATTTGTAGTTTCAGCTTGTACCCAAACTGGAAAAAAAACAAAAGTTTTTAAACACGATACACCTCTTATTAAAACAGATGTTAAAAAGTTAGGAAAAAAAGAATTAGAAAAAAGTGCTGAGATGGGACCGGTACCTGTCGAAGCCGATGTTATAAAACTTAAAAAAAGAAAAAAGATATCATCTGTTAAAGAAAAAAATTATTTATTAATTCCTGAGGAATTTGAAACATTAAAACAAAGGGTTACTTTTAAGTTTCAAAATATGGATTATAAAGAAGTTATGTATTTAATGGGAAAAGTTGGTGAAGTAAATATTCTTGTTGGAGATGATGTAGCGGGATCTATCACTGCTGAATTAATTAATGTTCCGTGGGATAAAGCATTTAATGCTCTGCTTGATATGAAAAGTTTTGCTGCTGATATAGATGTTGCAAGTAATATTATTCGAGTAGCCTCACCTAATACTTTAACTTCACAAGAAAGTTATAAATCTGCTAGAGCTCAAGCAGTTAAGAAAAAAGTTGAATTAGAAGATTCTGTAGAGCCGATTATCTCAGAAATATTTAGACTTTATTATATTTCTCCAGCTGAAGCTAAAGCAACAATAACAGAATTATTTACTGCGAGTAGTACTGGTGGTGCATCTTTTATTCCCATACAAGTTACAGAGGAAAAAACTACACGATCTATTATCGTTAGAGGAAAAGAAAAGGACCTTGATGTTGTCGATAAAGTAATAAGAGAAATAGATGTTAGAACTAAACAAGTTCTTATGGAAGCATTTATAGTTGAAGCACAATCTTCTTTTGAGAGAGCTTTAGGAAATAAACTGGGTGCTGCATACACTAGAAAAAGTTTAAGAATAGGTGGTACTCAAGGTGGAAGTTCAGTAGGAGCTCCACAAGGTACTGGAGCATCTATTGGTGATACTACAGCTGCAATTTCTGATGCTGGAAGTGGTGGTACAGATGGAATTTATAATTTTAATGCTATTGGAGCCACTAGTGGAATTGGAATACTTAAAAAAACAGGTTCTGCAGTACTAAAACTTCAATTAGAGGCTCTTGAAGCAGAAGGATTAAGTAAAACTATTTCTAATCCGAAATTGTTTTCTTTAGATAATCAAACAGCTCAAATAAAACAAGGTGTTCAAATACCAGTTTCTGGAGGGGATGGACAAGATACTTTTAAGGATGCGGCTCTAGTCTTAACTGTGACGCCAAGCATAATTGGTGATGGTAATGTTTTATTAGATGTAAAAGTAAACAATGATACACCTGATCGAACCAATCCAGGCTCAGTTGGAATAAATACAATGGAGATCACGACAAAACTTTTAGTTGCTGATGGTGATATCGTTGTTATTGGTGGAATTAAAAAGAATAATATTTCAGACTCAAAGGAAAAAGTACCAGGTGTGAGCAAAGTTCCTGTAATAGGAAAAATGTTTCAAGGTTCGTCAAAATCGGATACACTAAATGAATTATTAGTGTTTATAGCACCAAGAATACTTTAGAATTATGTTAAAGATAAGTAGAGAAAGCGAAATTAATCTTATTAATGTATTAATTGATAACGATGTTATTTCTGGAAAAGATTTATTAAATATTAAAAAAAATAGCACTGAAGGAAATAAATCTCAAATAGAGGCTGTATTTGACCTTAAACTTACTGACGAAAAAAAAATTTTAGATATTTTAGTTAAAGAGCAAAATTTAGAAATAACAGATTTATCAAAAATTGAAATTACCGAAGATATTAAGACTGTTCTCCCATCAAATTACATAAAGGTAAATTTTGTAGCGCCTTTTAAAATCGATGGAAAAACTCTTCATATTGCAATCTCAGACAGTTCAAAATTAACTTTAATGAGAAATTTAAAGGCAATTACAAAAAAAAATATAGAACTTCATGCTGCTCCGTTATCGCAAATTTCTGAGTTCATAGATAAGTTATCTAGTGAAAGCGGTGAAGTGACAGCAGCAACTATTAGAGAAGACAATAAGGAAAAACAAAAAACATTTGATAGTGATCTTGGTGAGGCCGGTGAAGTTTTGGAAAATGCTCCAGAGGAAGATATCGAAGCTATTGAAAACGAGTCAGAGGTAATAAAATTTAGTACAGCTGTTGTTGCCGAAGCTATCAAAAGAGGAGTAAGTGATATTCATATTGAGCCTTATCGATTTTCATCAAGAGTAAGATATAGACAAGATGGAATGCTTCAAGAACAAGAGCAATACAGAAAATTTTTACATGATAATTATGGAGCTGTCGTTACTCGTTTCAAGATAATGGGTAAACTTGATATTGCAGAAAGAAGATTGCCTCAAGATGGAGCGATAAACTTTAAAATTGAAGGTAAAGTAGTTGATCTTCGTTTATCAATATTGCCAACGGCAAATAATGAAAGAATTGTTATGCGTGTTCTTAATAAAGATGCAGGAGACATTACTTTAGAGCAATTGAATTTTGATGATAAAGATTTAAAAAGCTTAAGAAAATCTATTCACTCTACTCAAGGCTTGATATTAGTTACTGGACCAACGGGTTCTGGAAAATCAACAACATTATATAGTATTCTAAAAGAAGTAAGCAAACCTCACTTAAATATATTAACTGCTGAAGACCCAGTTGAATATGAACTGGATGGAGTTGGTCAAGTTCAAATTAAAGATGATATAGGTTTTACTTTTGCTAAGGCTCTGAGATCGTTTTTAAGGCAAGACCCAGAAATAATTCTTGTTGGTGAGATGAGAGATAAAGAGACAGTAGACATCGGTCTGAAAGCTGCTCTAACAGGACACCTGGTATTTAGCACTCTTCACACAAATGATGCTCCAAGCACAATTACTAGATTACAGAATATGGGTACGCCAGATTATTTAATAAGTGCAGCTTGCCAATTAGTTGTAGCTCAAAGATTAGCTAGAAGAAATTGTAAAGATTGTAAAATTCCTGATGATGATGTTAATCCAAAAGTTTTACAGGATTTAGGTTTTAGCCAAGAACAATCATCAAAAGTAAAAGCATTCAAAGGCAAAGGTTGCGCTAAGTGTAATGAAACGGGATATAAAGGTAGACAAGGAATTTATGAAATTTTAGTTATTTCAAAACCTCTTAAGGAAGCAATTTTAAGACAGGCAACTACTCCAGAATTGAGAGAGATTGCAATAAAAGAAGGATTTCAGACAATGCAGGATATGGGTAAAAGAATGATTGCATCTGGAGATCTTAACTTTAGAGAATATGAAAGAGTTTTAAGCGCAGAATAAATCATTATGGAAGCTTTCACGTATAAGGGAATTTCTGATGGGAAATATGTTGAGGGTGATATCGAAGCACTTAATTCAGATGAAGCCTCGCATAAATTAAAAGAACAAAAGATTATAATTACTAACTTAGTTCGAAGTTCAAAAAAGACTAAAAAAGACAAAAAAGATAAGAAAAAAAGTCCAGGATTTTCCCTTTTTGGAAAGAAAAAAGCAAAAATTGAAGATGTGCTTATTTTTTCAAAACAGTTTGCAACCATGGTAAAAGCCGGGCTTCCTATTTTACAAGTTCTTGCAATGTTACGAGACCAATTAGAGAGCCCTGCAATGAAAGATGTTGTTGAAGATATAAGAAAAAGTTTAGAAGGTGGTGTAACACTATCTAAATGCTTTGAAAAGTTTCCAGATTTATTTGATAATGTTTATGTCAACCTAATCAAGGCTGGTGAAGCGAGTGGTAAGTTAGACGTATTTTTACTAAAAATTGTAGAGTCGTTGGAAAAAAAAGAAGCGATTAAAAAAAAAATTAAGTCAGCTTTAATGTATCCTTCTATTATGTTTTCTGTAGCAATTATTGTAAGTGCATTTATGTTGGTAAAAGTCGTTCCAGTATTTGCAAAAATGTATGATGGTATGGGTATAGAATTACCAGCAGCCACAGCTACAATTATGGGAATGAGTGATTTTTTGAGGGGCGCTGGAGGAAAAATATTATTATTATCTCTGATAGTATTTTTCTTTGTATTTAGATTTTTAACTACTAAGAATGAGAAAATAAGATACTTGTGGCATAAACAAGTTCTTAAATTACCAATTTTTGGTGAAATGATTTTAAAGTCAATGCTTGCAAGAATTTCTTTGATAATGGGAAATTTAAGTGCAGCGGGTGTAAACTTACTTGAGAGTTTAGAGATAGCAAAATCGGTTAGTAATAATGTTGTAGTTTTAGAGTCGCTTGAGAATGTAAAAAAAGGAGTTTTCTCAGGAGATACTTTAACTAAGTTGTTTCTCAAAGATCCTTTATTTCCACCAACTTTTGGTCAATTGATATCAGTAGGAGAACAAACTGGACAATTAGATGAGATGTTTGGATCAGTTGCAAAATATTATGAGTCTGAATTTGATACTGTTGTTGATAACCTATCAAGCTTAATTGAACCTATAATGATTGTATTTATGGGTGTGATGATAGGTGGATTAATGATTGCTATGTATTCTCCAATATTTAACGTTGGAGCATTAATAGGTTAATTTTAAAGTTGTTTAGTTAGAACTAGATGATTAATCCAAGGTTTATTTCCGTCTCTAAACTCTACTGCATCCATTATCTCTTGAATAAAAAAAGTTCCTAATCCTCCTGGTTTAACATTATCAATTTCCCTATGTTTAACTTTTTTGGGATCTACCGGTGTACCCCTATCATAAAATGCAATTTCTAGTTTTTTATTCTCACAGCTTATCTGCACAACCATTAATTCATTCGCATTCGCATTATTTTTAAAAGCATGTTTAACAATGTTTTGAGCGGCTTCAGCAATAGCTAAAACCAGTTCATCTTTTAAGTCTTGTTCAATATGAAGTTTTTCAAATACATCCCTGCAAAAAATTCTTACATCTTTCAAGCTAGATGAATTTACTAAAAAGGCTTTTTTTTCAGTGTGATTTAGTTGAGCTGTTTCACCCATAAAAAATTATTCCAAATTTAAAATCTGTTCTAGTTTAGCCATCATGATGACTTTAAGAACCGATTTGCTTACATCTTTTATTATTACTTTAGTATTTTTCTCTAAAGCTTTTTGGTGGCTTTCTATTAAAACAGAAATCCCAGAGGAGTCCATATATTGAACTTGGCTTAAATTTAAATGAACCTCTTTGCCAGAATCTACGTGAGGGAAAATAACTTCTTTTGCCTTCTCAACAACATCCATGTCAATTTCACCATCAAGATGGATCGTTGCTATATTACCTTCCTCAGTTACTTTATAACTCATAAAAATTTCCTTGCCATTGCCAAAACTTTTTCTACAGGTTTGCTTACTTCTATCAATTCAAATTTTGTTTTTTTCTCCTCTGAAAGTTTTTTACTTTCTATTAAAACTGAAATTCCTGAGGAATCCATGTAAGTGACTTTGCTAAGGTTTAATTGAACTTCATGACCTGCCTCAATTAATGGTAATATTGTACTTCTTGATTTATCTGCAACATCCATATCTATCTCACCATCAAGATGAACAATTCTTTTATTTTCAATTTCCTCTACTTTATATGTCATAATTCTATAAAAATTCTCATTATGTGCAGATATCTTGTATTTTCCACTAAAAAAATACTAATATTGACGCTTAAATTATTTACATATTTGAAAAAATTAATAAGAATCGCCTTATAAATAAACTTAACTAATAAAAAGAGGCATGATGAAAAACAATAAAGGTTTTACACTTATCGAACTATTAGTTGTAGTTGCGATTATAGGAATTTTAGCAGCTGTTGGAACAGTTGCTTACACAGGATATACCGCAAGTGCAAAAGTAAATGCTGCTAAATCTAACCATGCTGCTGTAGTTAAATATATAGCTGCAGAGGTTACAAAATGTAGCACAGGTTCAGATAAAGTAATGGATGATAATCTAGACTGTGATGATATTGACTCGGATGTTTCAGATAAAGCTACACCTACAATTACAGCTGCAGTAACTGCATTAGCAGATTTTAAAAATCCAGCTAAACCAAGTACTAGCGCAGTATCAGATGGATCTAGCGACTCAGATGCAGATGCAGGAGGAGACTCATCAGGAGCAACTGTAGGAGAAACAGTTTTGACAAAAGACAGTAACACTAAAATAAAAGTAAGTACTAAATTTGAAGCTGTTGACGCTGAGGATACAAAAAAAGATACAGAAGCAAAAGTTACAACTGAGAATACAGTAACTATTGAATAAAACTATTAATTTGAAATTAATAGGAAATAAAATTAGAGGCTCGCTGGGTTTTTCCCTAGTAGAGCTTCTAGTTGTTGTTGCAATAATAGGCATCTTATCAGCTGTTGGAATTGTGTCTTACAACGGATACGTCAGTGGCGCTAAACAAAATACAACCAAAAGTATTATGCAGCAAATTGCATTAGCTCAAACGGAAGAGTATTCTTTAACTGGCTCCTATTATGTTCCTGGTGGAGATACATCTTGTAGTGTAAGCAGATCCTCTTCTGAGGATATAGGTTCAGAACTTTTTGATGACGACAAACTGGTACCTGAAGATTTAAAATTTAATATTTGTATCTATGGTTCTGGAGTATCTTATACAATTAAAGCAGATAATGGCGGAGGTTGTGTTTTAACATTAGCTCGAAATAAAACTATTGATGAGTCAGAATGTTAATATAACGTAATCATTCTTTAAAAATTATTAATCATTTTCTCATGGCCCAAGATGTCATAAACATTCTAACAAGCAATATTGATACGCTTTGGGTCATCAATTGTGCAATTTTAGTTTTCATTATGCAAGCAGGTTTTATGTGCATGGAAACTGGCCTGTCGCGACACAAGAACAGTATTAACGTTGCACTTAAAAATGCTGCAGATTTTGGAGTATCAGTAGTTATTTTTTGGATTTTTGGTTTTGGTTTAATGTTTGGGACTTCCTATAACGGTTTGTTTGGAACCGACTTATTTTTTTTTAAAACTGATAAAGCTGAATACATGACATATTTTGTTTTCCAAGCAATGTTTGTTGCAACGGCTGCAACAATTATTTCTGGAGCGGTTGCTGAGAGAATGAAGTTTAATGGTTATTTAATAATGACTGTACTTGCAACTGGTGTCATTTATCCTATTGTTGGTCACTGGGCTTGGTCGTCTAGTTATCTTTCAAAATATGACACGGTAGATCAGTTATTAGTGGTAACCGATACAGTCAGAGCAACCGGCTGGCTTTCTGATATGGGTTTTGTTGATTTTGCTGGGAGCACAATTGTTCATTCAGTTGGCGGATGGATTGCATTAGCTGCAATAATTATATTGGGACCAAGAATTGGAAAATATTCAAAAGCGAATAAAGGAAAATTTACTGGATCAAGTTTTCCTCTTGCTGTTTTAGGTACATTAATTTTGTGGTTTGGTTGGTTTGGTTTTAATGGTGGAAGCAACGGTGCAATGGATGAGGTTGTACCTTTAATTTTAATAAATACTTTTTTAGCAGCTGCATTTGGATTACTTACAGGTTTGAGTATTTCTTACTTTAAATTTAAAAAACCTGATCCTTTTTACATTATTTTGGGGCCTTTAGCTGGATTAGTTGCAATTACTGCAGGATGTAATTCTATGACATCAGTCACTTCCATAATTGTTGGAATAGTTGGAGCAATCATTGCTATAGTAGTAAATGAAATTCTAAATAAATGCGAAATTGATGATGTCGTTGGTGCTGTACCGGTTCACTTAGCTGCAGGAATTTGGGGCACCTTAGCGGTTGGACTCTTCAGTGACTTAAGTATCTTAGGAACTGAATTGGATCGGTTTTCTCAAATTAAAATTCAACTAGTTGGGATTGGATCAATTGGTGCATTTACTTTTATTTCTTCATTTATAATTTTAAGCGCTTTCAATAAATTTTATCCATTGAGAGTTAGCACTGTCCAAGAAGAATTAGGTCTTAACATTGCAGAACATAATGCAGTATCTATAGAACATGATTTAATTTCTATTTTAGATAAGCAATCAGAATCTGGAGATTTAAAAGTAAGAGGACCTCAAGATCCTTTTACCGCTGGAGGAGTAATTGGTCTTTATTATAATAAGTTGATGAGTAAACTTGAAACTAGCGAAGATGAAAAAAATAAGTGGCGTGATAGAATTTCTAAAGAAGTAAAACTTGCAGTTAAAGTTCAAGAAAATTTCTTACCTAAAAGGAATTTAAAAAATTACCCTGTTCATGGAATAAATATTGCTGCAAGAGAAGTATCAGGTGATTTTTTTAGTTTTTATCCTCATAACAATAGCATTTATTTTATAATAGCGGATGTAGCTGGAAAAGGAATTCATGCAGGAATGGTTATGGCAAAAGCATCAACATTATTTGAAGTTTTATCTCAATCAAAGGTAGATCCAGATGAAATGGTTTTTCATATGAATAATGATTTAAATAATACAAAGACAGGTGGAATGTTTGTTACATCAATTGTTGGTGAATATAATGTAATCTCTGATGAACTTCGATGGGTTAATGCTGGACATCAGCCTGCAATTATTAGAGATAGTCTCGGTAAATATAGCCAAGTTGACAGCACAGCTCCGCCATTGGGAGTTATAAAACATAAAGATAAAAATATTTATAAGATTAATAAAATTAAACTTAATGGCTCCAGGTTCTATGCATTTACTGATGGGTTGTCTGAGAGTTTTAATGAAGAGGGTAATGAGATTGGCATAGAGGGTTCTATTAAAATTATTGAGGAAAATTACAATAAAGACAGTAATAAACAATTAGATGACATCACAAAATTTGTAATTAATACAACTAATAACAAAAAACTTACTGATGATTTAACTGTAATAAGTATTGGAAAATGATCTCAATTCAAAAAATTAATTGAAAAAACCTATATTCTTAATATCTTTCGTTTTTATGAATTTAAACTTTAAAATTAGAATATTCTTTGTAACAATATTTTTATTTGTTTCCTCACAAGCATTTTCTTCAGATAAAAATATTACCTATATGGAGGTATTACAAAATCCAAATGATTTAGATTTAAATTTAAAATATGCCCAACAACAAGGAGAAGCAGGAAATTTTAAACAAACTATATCTACTCTTGAAAGATTGAACATGGTTTATCCTGATAATATAGAAATAAAATTATATTTATTATCTGTTTTAGTTCAAGTTGACTCACCGGAAAAAGCAAAAACAATCATAGAAGAAATGAAGTTAAGAAAAGATCTTGAAGCAGAGGATTTAGAAACGCTTAAAGAAATTGAGTTAGAAATAGCCGATAAAGAACCAGGTGTATGGACTTTGGCACTTGATATGGGTTTGTCAAATGTATGGAGCAACAATGTTAACAGTGTTTCAAAAAATAAATTAAAAATGGATTCGGATGCAAAAGTTGCTTTTACATCAGCAAAATATGATAGAACTGGAAGTGGTTCATTAGGACTTTCAGCAAGTCGACCTTTTGGTGAACAATCTTCATTATTAATTAGTTTGTCCCACAATACATCTGACCAATATCAAGAATTAGATGATGATGTCCAAACTTATGGACTGACATTTGGTCTTGATACAGTCTTAGGAAATCAAAGTTTGAGTCCGTATTATATATTAAGTAAAACTGATAATGCTGCTGATGCTGATGCATTTTCATATATGTATGGGATAGGAGGTTTCTTCACCGCAGGAGAAAGAAGCACAATTACTTATGGTTATTCTTTTTCAGACTCAAAAGCTGATAATAATATTTCAGATTTAACTGCTAATGAGGACAATGCTACTTCTCATGGTTTTACTTTAGGTCATGATTTTAGTTTAAACAATCTTATGTCAACTTCGATCGGTTTAGGTTTTAGCGATAGTGATGCAGTTGCAGATCCAGGCAACGATGCAGAAACATATGATTTTAGTTTGGGTGTTAATTTTGCTTTTCCATGGGCATTAGTTTCAGTTAGCAGCTCTCATAGTTTTAATGATTATAAAAAACAAGATACATCAATTGATTCAAATACAATTAGATCAGATTATTCAGATACGTTAAATATAAGTTTAACTAAAGCTATTGGAGATTTCTTCCCAACAATCGATCCAAATAGAAATCTTTTATTAAATTTGAGTTATGAGGAAGTAGTATCCGAATCTAATATTGTAAATTATGATTATGAGGCAGATTCTTTTACTCTTGGATTAAGTAAATCAGCAAGCTTCAATTAGTTTATCTACAACTCAGAATTAACATTTCTTAAAAGCCTCAATTTTCCAAGCTTTATTGACGTCCAATTTGAGGATCTTTATGATTAAAATGTTTATTTTTAGTATTTATTTGCTAGGTTAACCCAATGAAAAAAATTGTAGTAACACTTTTAAGTTTTATATTCTTCGTAAATATTTCATTTGCTAATGAAACTTTAACTATAGAAAAACAACTTGTAGGTATAGTGGGTGCAATTTCAGGCACAGTTAAAACCGAAAATAGAGAATTAAAAACTGGCGATAAAATTTATTTAAATGAAACGATCCTATCAGGAGCAAATTCTGGTACACAAATTTTATTATTAGATCAATCAACCTTCACTGTGGGAGAAGATTCAGAGGTGGTGATGGATACATTTATATATGATCCAGCTACAAATGATGGAAAAATTGTTGCGAGTGTTAAACAAGGAAGTTTAAAGGTGATCTCTGGATTAATTAGTAAAAAAAATCCAGATAGCTTGACAGTTGAAGTTCCAGAAGGAACATTGGGTTCAAGAGGTACAGAATTTCAGACAATTGTATCAAAAGGTAAAACAGATACATTACTAATAGGTCCAGGAAAAAATAATACTTTAGGAATGAGACCAGGAAAAGTCTTGGTTGGAAATAAATTTGGTTCAACCATGCTTGATAACCCTTATAGCGTAACGTCTATGACTAAAGGTAAAGCGCCAGGGCAAGCAAAAAAAATAACTAAAAATCAATTGAAAAAATTCCAGAAAAAAATGAAAGCATTAAAAGTTGCTAAGTTAGACGTTAATGAGACTAAAGCTAAAAAGAAGCAACTTAAAAAAGAAATGAAAAAAGAACTTAAAGCATTAGGTTTTGAAAAAGAGGAAATTAAAAAAATTATCAAATCAAATATTAAAAAAGATAAAAAGAAAAAAGTTCTTATAAAAGAAAAAGCTCTTGAGAAAAAGAAAAACAAAAAGAAAGCTAAAGCAGAAGAAAAAAAGAAAAATAAAAAGAAAGCTAAAGCAAAAGAAAAAAAGAAAAACAAAAAGAAAGCTAAAGCAAAAGATAAAAAGAAAAATAAAAAGAAAGCAAAAGCAAAAAATAACAAAAAAGATAAAAAGAAAAAAGCTACTAAAAAGAAACCAGCTAAGAAAAAAGCAGCGGCTAAGAAAAAACCAGCTAAGAAAAAAGCTGTAAAGAAAAAACCAAAACCTAAAAAGAAAAAAGCTGTAAAGAAAAAACCAAAACCTAAAAAGAAAAAGGCTGTGAAAAAGAAGCCTAAGAAAAAGAAAAAGGTAAAAAAGAAGCCTAAGAAAAAGAAAAAAGCTAAAAAACCAAAAAAGAAAAAGCCAAAAAAGAAAAAGAAAAAAAATAACTAAATTAACTATCGAATAGTTTATTTACTTTAATCTCTTTATATATAAATTCGTTGTGTGAAAGCTTTTGTTCAAAATAATTTTAATTACTTTATTTTTGTAGTTGTTTTAATCTTACTTATAACCTTAAAAATCATTAATCCCTCATTTATAAAATCGATTTCATTTTTAAGTTTTGATCTTTATCAAAAGGTTTTTTCAGAACAAAAAAAAGACTCTGAAGTTGTTATCATAGATATTGATGAAGCTAGTTTGGGAAAATTTGGACAATTTCCCTGGAGTCGATCAGTCTTTGCTAAAATTTTAGATCAATTAAATCTATCTAATCCTAAAGCAATTGGTTTTGATATTTTTTTTACTGAAAAAGATAAACAATCTCCAGATGAAATTATGAAATCTTATGGATTAATACCCTCGGATGTAGCTGAGCTACAAAAATTAAAAAGTCATGATGAAGTTTTTTCTAGTAAATTAAAAGAGTCGAAATCTATCATTGCTGTTCTTGGAAGCAATGTTCCATCTCATTCTAATTACGATCGAAAAGCCAAAGCAAAATTTTTATCAAAAGGTGGAGATCCCAAAGTGTTTACTTATTCATATCCTCATTCAATAGGATCCCTAGAATTACTTGAAAATAACGTTCAAGGTCTAGGCTCTATCTCTTTCCTTGATCAGCTAGATGGTATCATCAGGTCTTTACCTTTAATCGTTCAATTTGATAAAAAGATATATCCAACCATGGGACTTGAAATGGTCCGGGTTGGATCTAAACAAAAGAATATTTATATAGAATTAAATGAGGTTGGTATTCAAAGAATTAGTGCAAGACCTTACAAAGTAGAGTCTGATCCTAACGGAATAATTTGGATAAAATATAAAAAGTCAGACAAAAATCAATATATCTCAGCAGGAGATGTTTATGATGGAAAATTTCAATCTGATTTTTTTAAAGACAAATATGTTTTAATTGGAGCATCAGCACAAGGACTATTTGATTTAGTAAAAACTCCTTTAGGTGTAACGATACCAGGGGTTGAGGTTCATGCTAATGTGATTGAAAATATTCTAGATCAATCCTATTTAATTAGAAACCCAAATACGTATGTTTTTGAGTTAATATTTTCACTTATTGTTGCCTCAATAACATTTGTTTTATCGCAAAAAATTAAACCAAAATATAGTTTATCAATTTTCTTTGGTAACTTTTTAGCAATTATTATTATTGGTTTTTCGATTTATAAATTTAGATCTGAGCTTATAGATATCAGTTATCCAATTTTCATGGTCACTATTACATTTTTAACTGGTCTTTATTTTAGATTTATTGAAGAAAACAAAATGGCTTTAGCTAATTTACAAAAAGAGGCTAAACTTTTAAAAGAACGAGAATTAGCTGCAGGTGTCCAAAAAAGTTTGTTCCCAGATATATCCAAATTTGAAAACTTTATATTTGCTAAAAACGTTCCAGCAAGAGATGTCTCAGGTGATTATTTTGATGTAGTAAGATCTACACCTGAAGAATATTTCTTTACATTAGCTGATGTCTCTGGAAAAGGTGTTAAAGCGGGTATGTATATGGCAAAAGCCTCCTCTATATTTAGGACACTTACCAATTTAAAATTTCCATTAGAAAAAGTTGTCTTTGGGGTAAATAATGAGCTGGTTGAGGCTAAATTTAAAGGGATGTTTGTGACAGCTGTTTTTGGAAAACTAAATATTAAAACTGGAGAACTCGTATTTATTAATGCAGGGCACGAAAGTATTTTAACTTTTGATCAAAATAAAAATTACGAATATATAAAATCTGAAATGCCACCCATTGGTATAATAAAATATTTTACAGAGTCGATGGTGAAATCCAATACTATGAACCTTAAAGACAAAACATTTGTAGTTTATACTGATGGTGTTACAGAGGGTTATTTAAAAAATGGTGAAGAATTAGGAGCTGAAGGAGTGCAAAAAATCATAGATGGTATGCCAGAAGTAACACCAAAAAATATTGTTGAATCGATCGAAAAGGAGTTAAATTGGGGTGCAGAAAAATTAAGGGATGATATTACTTGTATGGCAATAAATATTAAAAATACTGAATTAATAAAAAAGAAATAATGCAATATAGCATTATAAATAAATTTATTGGTTTACTAATAATAATTATAATGAGCTGTTCTTTAAGTATTGCTCAAGCAGGAACAGTTCATCCTGTTTTTAAACAATTTAAAAATCCAAATGTGGGTGATGACGTTAATGAACCATCCACATCCGGAATAGCGATAACCCCCGATGGAAAAAAATTTTTTGTAATGGATAATTTAGAAGCTGGAGATACTGATGGGGGTGCAATTTTTATTTATGATTTAACAACTGCATTTGACATCAGCACAATGGATGTCCAAAACAGAACTATAGTAGGCACAACTGGTCTTGGTGATAATTTAGGTTTTGGAAATGGTAAAAAAACTATTGTATTTAATAATGATGGAAAAAAATTATTTTTATTTAATTCACATGGTCTTGCGCAATTTCATAATTTAGCAAGTCCATATGACGTCGCCTCAATTTCTGCCTCAACATTAATTCCTGATGACGGTCTCAATTATAAAACTGCTTATAACAGTGGTGCTCTTGAAATTTCAGCACTTTATGGAGTTACGTTTAATAATGATGGAACAAGAATGTATCTTAATGATGGACATAAAAATGTAACCGATATAACTCAGGTCAATTTATCCACACCATTTGATCCAAGCTCTGGGACTTTTGCATTCAATCTTAATACAGAAGACATCCCCGACCTAAGGGTCAATGGATTTACGTTTGAAATAGCCTTTGATGATGATGGTACAAGATTATATATAAGTGAGGGTCTTAATAACAGCACTGGTGCTCCTACTTTTATGTTTGTTTATAAATTATCGACACCATTTGAGCTTAGTTCTGCAACTTACGTTGGTGCTTCCCAAATAGTTGGAAATGGAAATAATGTTTCAGCAATTGGATGGACTTTTGGGAATAATGGTATGAAGGCTTATATTGGAACAGAAGACGCTAATGATGACGGAGATGATATAATTTATGAATATGATTTAACTTGTCCTTATGGAATTGTAATTTGTGAAACAGATGCTGTTACAGCAATAGGGGCTCAAGTAGAAATTGCTAAAAATGTAATTCATCAAAATTCCTCAACAATTTTCAAAAGATTTGAATGGTTAAGAAGAAATGATGAAAGAGATAATTTAACTAATCATGAAGTTAAATTGAATATTCATAATCCAATTTTAGCAGCATTAAAAATTAAATTAGAAAATTCATTAAATAATATTGAATATACTCAAGCATCATTAAAAAAAGAAAATTCTAAAATAAATAAGAAGAATTGGTCTTATTGGTCTCATGGGGATATTTCATTTGGAAGGGTAGGTGATACAGCATCCTCTAAACCTAAGGAAGTTAAGACAAGAGGTATCATGTTTGGTGCAGATAAATTTGTAGATAAAAATATTTTTGGTTTCGCATTTCGATACGGTAATGACGATGTTGATATAGATGATGGGTCAAGCGATGAAATAGATGCACAAACATTTACTCTGAATATATATAGTGATGTACCTCTAAAAAGCCAGTCCAGTCTTAATTTATTATTTGGTGCCAGTTATTTAATGATAGACCAGTTAGGCAAAGATCAAGTTACCGGTAAAAGAAATGGTAAACAAATTTTTACGTCAATGAGCTATGAAAATGAAAATGAGTATACCAAATATCAATTAATACCATTTGGAAAGCTTGAAATGGGTATCACTCAATTTTCAGATTATACTGATTTTGGTGTTGTTTCTAATAGCGTTGAAAATCACGAGAGACTTACATTTAAATCGGGTAATATTTCTGCAGGTTCAAAATTTGATAATATTTTATATCTAAAAGATAGCAGTATAAGTCGTAACGGTTTTATTGAATATATTTATGATCTAACACCAGACATTGACCACTATGTTAAAAACCATATCGATAATGTAACTTTAAATAAGAAAATTAACAATCACTCACTACATAACATAAAAGGAAATATTGGTTTCGAACATATGGATTCGAACGGCCAAACATTTGCTATAAATTATGAAAGATTTCAAAGTTTAAGTAAAAGTGGTCATAAAGACAGTTTACTTATTAAGTATAGCAGCGTTAAGAAATTAAATGCAAATTTAGATGTAATCTATGATCCAATAAACAATAATAATACGAAAGTCAGTTATCTAAAGCAAATGGATAATCTTAATTTAAAACTAAATTCTAATTATAGCTTATTTACTAAAATCCCAGACTATGGAGTAAATTTAGAAATTTCAGGGACTTTCTGATTCAAATAATTTTAAAATTATCACTAAAAAATAACTAAAAAATAAAAAAATAGCTAATAACGACCCAAATTGGATAATTTTTACTATTTAAAACTTTAAAATTATGAATAAATTGTCCCGGTGAGGAAGATAATTTTTATAATTTTGTTACTACCATTTTTGACAAATTGTAGTCAATACACTGCAATGGTAGGTCCAACTTTCACTTTGGCAAAAACTGGAAATGTTGTCCAAGCTTCAACATCCTTATCGAGTTCTTATGCAGCGAATAAGATTAAAGACACTTATATTGGTGATTTAAGTGTTGAAAAAATTTGTCCAACTGTTCATTCCGCAGAAATAAACCAAATATTTTTCGAAACAGTTGAACAAATGGATTGTTATTATGATCCAATGAGCATCCTAAGGTAAAAGATTTATAAAAATTTTTTATTATATTTAAATGATAAAAAATAAAATATTTATAATTTCAATATTATTTTTTTTACTGTTTCCATTTCCTTATTTATTTGGAGCAATGGTAACCAGTGTGCAAAATGAAACATTCGAAGATTTAGGTCGTGAAATAAATGGTATTCATTTTAATAAGGATGGAACAAAGGTATTCACAAGTTATAGCTTTCAACCTACGGATGCTCCCAATGATCATCATTTTATTAATGAATATGATCTCTCTACTCCTTATGATATTTCTACAAGAACCTATGCGGGTAACGACGAAAGATGTGAAACTGGAAATGGAGATGATGGTACAGAGACACAATTTATCCATGACCTAGAATTTAGTAGTGATGGTATGAAACTATTCACAACAACAAGAGGTAATGATGGTGATGTAGTGTACAGGTTTGATTTAACTTCACCTTATGATATTTCCACTTGTACATATATTTCAGAAACCATAGACCTTGACTCTGATAACACTTTACAAAATGGTAGTAATGCTGGAACTAGAACTAGTACTGATGATAATCGTCTTCAGGGTATGGAAATTAATGAAAATGGAACAAAATTATTTTTAGTTTATCATGGCGCAGGTGCAGAAAAACCTAGATTGTTAGAGTACCAACTTTCAACACCATATGATTTAGCAACAATATCGTTAGTTACTTCCGCAGGTATCGCGTTAGATGGTCAAGGTGTATCCAATCCAAACACTATGAGATTTAGTGCAAATGGAAAAAGAATTTTTGTTGTTAGTCATACAAATGGTTTACAAGCTGTTACTCAAATTTCTTTAAATGTAGCGTATGACACATCTTCATTTACTATAGATGGTAGTGTCTCTTTGATACCTTTTCTACGAGAAACTGGTAAAGATGAACCAAGAGGTATCGCTTTCAACTCAAGTGGTTTAAAAAATGTACATAGGGGATGATACAGAACAAGAAATTTATGAATTTGATTTAGTTTGTCCCTTTAATATAATTGAAGGGAAGTGTCCTTCAATTACTGAAAATAAAGATCGAACTGGCATGGCAATAGCGCAAATAGAAATTGCTAAAAAAACTATAGATCACTCTGTTGATAGTGCTTTAAATAGATTAAAATGGATCAGAAGAAACAAAGATAAACAAAATTTAACTAATTTAAATATTGATATTAACTTTACTAATCAAAGACTGGCATCACTTACTCAAGCGATTAAAGTATCAACATTAAAAAAAGAGCCTGAAAATAAAGACCAAGACGTATTTTATTGGAGTGAAGGAAGTATTGCAGTTGGGAAAGTAGGAGACACCGACATTGCCTCAAGTAGAAAAATAGGAACAAATGCTATTACTCTTGGGATGGACAAATTAACTAAAACAAATGGCATTAAAGGACTTGCACTGAGATTTGGTAAAAATCACATTGATGTTGGAAGTGCAGGAAGCAATTTAGATACAGATACTTATAATATTACATACTATGGCACTTCATTAATTAAAGATACCACAAGGTTCTTAGATACTGTTTTTGGATATGGAAAATTAAGCTCAGAACTTTTTACTGTGCTAGATAGCAAACATCTTACTGCAAACAGGTCTGGTGAGCAAATCTATGGATCAGTTAAGTTAAAAGATGAAATTAAGAAAGATAAAATATTTTTAATTCCTTCAGGTCAATTTGATATTGGTCACACTGTTTTGAATGAATATACAGAAGTGGGAATTGGGGCAATAGCAGCAGAAAGGCAACATGTGAGATCAAAAAAATTAAGAGCAGCGATGGCGATGGTTGAAGATAAATCAAGTGACAATTATAATTACAAAAGACATCTTAAAATTGAATATTTGGCTGATATAGATCGCTCTTCAAATTTTAAATATTCTTATACGGGAGATAGTACTAGTTCATTTAATGACACTCTACACTCTGATGCTTTACATAATTTAAATGGCGAAATCGGTATAGATTTAATTTTCCCTAACAGCTATAGTATTTTTTTAATCTATGAGCGTAATCAAGCTTTAGGCTCAGGTCATACAGATAAAATTCATATTGCTTTAGGATATCTTCCAAATAAAAATTCTAATTATGCTTTTAAAATTGATGGTTCTAATAAATTAAAATCTACATATATAATGAGTAAAAACATTAATGATTATGATTTAGATTTTGAGCTATCTAATAAAGATATTTTTAGACCAAGATCTTTTGATGAATTGATGTTAAAATTAAAAAAAATATTTTAGCCTAGATATTTTGTAAAGCTGTCACCTCAAGTTTTTTTGTTTTTAATGACCTTATAGCCTCAAGACAAGCTTGAGCCGTTGACATATTTGTACAATATGGAACTTTATTTTTAAGAGTAGCTCTTCTAAGTGCAATTGCATCATTTATACGATGTTCACTATTTCCACCTCCAGTATTTATAACTAATGCTATTTTTTTTGAATTTAATACATCCACGATGTGGGGTCTGCCACCACTTGCTTTATTGATAGTTTTACACTTCATACCGAATTTTTTTATATAATTTGCAGTTCCCTGGGTTGCACATAATTTAAACCCTAGTTTTAAAAGGTCTTTTGCAAGATCAATCCCTTCATCTTTGTGAGAATCTTTTAATGAAATAAATGCGAGACCATTTTTTGGAAGAGAATTATGAGATGATATTTGACTTTTGGCATAAGCCATCCCAAAATTTTTATCAAATCCCATCACTTCTCCAGTTGATTTCATTTCTGGTCCTAGCAGAAGATCACTATTTGGGAACTTATTAAAAGGAAAAACAGCCTCTTTGACTGCAAACATCCCTTTTGATTTATCTTTTAGATTAAATTTTGATAATTTTTCACCCGCCATTACTCTAGATGCGATTTTAGCAAAAGGTATTCCTTTAGCTTTAGAGACAAATGGTACTGTTCTACTTGCTCTAGGATTAACCTCAATTACAAAAATTTCATCTTTCTTTATTGCAAATTGAACATTCATAAAACCTTTTACATTAAGGGCTAATGCTAATTTTTTAGATTGGTTTTCAATCTCTTTAATTAAATAAGGTTTAATTGATACTGGAGGTAAGCTACATGCCGAGTCTCCTGAATGAATCCCAGCTTCTTCAATATGTTGCATAATACCTGCAATATGAACTTTTTTACCATCAGATATAGCGTCTACATCAACCTCCATTGCTTGATCAATAAATTTGTCTATTAAAATTGGATTTTTTTCTGCTGCTTTAAAAGCCTCTTCTATAAAATTTTTTAGTTGTTTTTTTTCATAAACAATTTCCATAGCTCTGCCACCCAAAACATAAGAGGGTCTGACCATTAAAGGCAATCCTATTTTATCAGCTATTTTAATTGCCTCTTTATAAGTTTTTGCAATTCCACTTTCAGCTTGCTTAAGTTTTAATTTGTTTAAAAGGCTTCTAAAACGGTCTCGATCTTCAGCAAGATCAATAGATGAATATTGAGTTCCCAAAATTGGAAGATTGTTGTCATCTAAAAATTTTGCAAGTTTGATTGGAGTTTGACCTCCAAATTGAGCAATAATTCCTATCAAATTTCCGTTTTCTTTCTCTTTTTTTATTATATTAAAAACATATTCATCAATGAGTGGCTCAAAATAAAGTCTATCACTTGTATCATAATCAGTTGAAACTGTTTCAGGGTTGCAGTTGATCATTATCGTTTCAAATCCTGTATCTTTCAAAGCAAAGCTAGCTTGGCAACAACAGTAATCAAACTCAATTCCTTGGCCAATTCTGTTAGGTCCTCCACCGAGAATTACAATTTTTTTCCTATTAGAGGGCTCCGCTTCACACTCTGTGTTCAGTGAAAAATTACGTTGATAGCTTGAATACATATATGGAGTAAAAGATTTAAATTCTGCAGCACATGTATCGACTTTTTTAAAAACTGGTAAAACTTTTAAAGCCATTCTTCTTTTTCTAACAATATCCTCTGAAAGGTTAGTTAATTCGGATAGTTTTTTATCTGAAAACCCAATGGATTTTATTTTGTTAAAATCAATAAAATTCTTTGGTAATCCCTTATTTTTTATATAAATTTCATGTTCAACTATTTCTTTTATTTGTTCAAGAAACCATGGATCAATTTTTGATAAAGAGTAAATCTTTTTCAAGTCTATTTTTTTTCTAAAAGCTTCAGCAACAAAAAGGAGTTTATTTGGAACATTTTCTTTTAACTTTCTTTTAATTTGTTTTTTATCCAAATTTAAAATTCTATCTAAGCCAGAAAATCCGGTCTCTAATGACACTAAAGCCTTTTGCAAAGACTCTTTAAAATTCCTACCAATAGCCATTGCCTCGCCCACTGATTTCATTGATGTACCTAAAATTGCTGGAGAGGTTGAAAACTTTTCGAATGTAAATCTTGGAATTTTTGTCACAACATAATCAATTGACGGTTCGAATGATGCAGGTGTTACCTTTGTTATTTCATTTTTAAGCTCATCTAAAGTGTATCCGACTGCAAGTTTTGCGGCTACTTTTGCTATTGGAAAACCTGTAGCTTTAGAAGCTAATGCAGAAGATCGAGATACTCTTGGGTTCATTTCAATAATTACCATACGTCCATTTTTTGGATTGATTGCAAATTGAACATTAGACCCACCTGTTTCAACACCAATTTTTCTTAAACAGGCAATAGAGGCATTTCGCATTACTTGATACTCTTTATCTGTCAATGTAAGAGCAGGTGCTATAGTAACGGAGTCGCCAGTGTGCACTCCCATCGGATCAATGTTTTCAATTGAACATATGATTATACAATTATCTTTTTTATCTCTCACCACTTCCATTTCAAATTCCTTCCAGCCCTCTAAACATTCTTCTACTAGAACTTGGCTTACTGGAGACTCTTGAAGTCCATTTTTAATAATTTTAACAAAATCTTTTTTTGTTTTGGCTATACCACCGCCCAGTCCACCTAAGGTAAATGCTGGTCTTATAATTGCTGGTAAACCAATTTGTTTTAATGCTTTTGAAGATTGATTGAAATTATTGACTATCTTTGATTTAGGTAAATCTAACCCAATATCTTGCATATTTTTTCTAAATTTTTTCCTATCCTCAGCATTTGAAATTGCATTAGAATTTGCACCAATCAGTTCAATTTTATATTTTTTTAAAATTCCCTTTTTTTCTGCTTCTATTGCTAAGTTTAATGCTGTTTGCCCTCCCATTGTTGGCAAAATTGCATCGGGTTTTTCTTTTTTTAATATTTTTTCAAGCACTTCAATGCTGATTGGTTCGATATAAGTTTTATCAGCGACATCTGGATCAGTCATTATTGTTGCAGGGTTTGAATTAATCAAGATAACTTTATATCCTTCATCTTTTAATGCCTTGCATGCTTGCGTACCCGAATAATCAAACTCACAAGCTTGTCCAATTATTATCGGACCAGCGCCAACCACTAAAATTTTTTTAATATCTTTTCTTTTTGGCATACTTTTTCATATCATTTACAAATTGTTTAAAAAGATAAACGCTGTCTTGTGGTCCAGGATTTGCTTCTGGGTGATATTGAACAGAGAATATTGGTTTATTTTTTAATCTTATCCCCTCAATCCCACCGTCGAAAAGCGATTTGTGTGTTATTTCTATATTCTTAGGTAAACTTTCCTTCGTGATTTCAAAACCATGATTTTGACTAGTAATTTCTACCGCATCAGTAATAAAATTTTTTACAGGATGATTTGCGCCTCTGTGACCAAGTTTCATTTTTTTTGTTTTTGCACCTAATGCTAATCCAAGAATTTGATGACCAAGACAAATCCCAAAAATTGGCAAATTTTTTTTAATTAACTTTTTAACTATATTAACTGCATATTGACCAGTTGCAGCTGGATCACCAGGACCATTGGATAAAAATACACCATCAGGTTTTAATGAAATAATTTTTTCAAAAACAGTCTTACAAGGTATGACCGTAACTTTGCACTTAAAATCAGAAAAATATCTTAAAATATTTTTTTTTATTCCATAATCAATTGCAACCACGTGAAAGGTTTTCTTCTTATTTTTCTGATATCCTGTTTGTTTCTTCCACGTTTTAAATCCTTTCCATTGATAATTTTTTTTTGTACTAACTTCTTTAGCAAGATCTAAATTTTTTAATCCACTCCATTTAATAGTAGAATTTATAATTTTATTGATATTAAATTTTCCAGTTTTACAAATTGAGATTGTTCCTTTTGGTGCCCCTTTATCTCGAATGAAGTTAGTAAGCCCTCTAGTATCCAATCCAGTTAAACCAACTATCTTATTTTTCTTTAACCAAGCGTCTAAGTGCGAGAATGATCTATAATTTGAAGGTGATGTTATTTCAGAATTGAAAATTACTCCTTTTGTCCAAATTTTATCAGACTCATGATCTTCTTTATTTGTGCCAACATTTCCAATGTGAGGAAAAGTAAAATTTATTATTTGGCCTGCATATGACGGGTCAGATATAATTTCCTGATACCCTGTGAGAGAAGTGTTAAAACACACCTCACCCGTCGCAGATCCTTGATAACCAATACCAATTCCTTTGAAAACCTTCCTATTTTCGAGAACTAAAATACCTGTTTGAAATTTCGAGTAAGATTCTGAGTTTGTTTTTTTTGCTTTTTTGATCAATTACAACTCATAAGTTAAAGGTTAATACAATAATTGTTTTATTATCGCAAGAAAGATGTAATAAAAAATTGTAAAAAAACAATTTTTCTTTTGAAGAATTTTTTCATTAAAGTAGATTAAATTTATATGTCATTAAAAGAGACTATAGAAACTGATTATAAAAATGCTGTTAAATCAAAAGATAAAATCAAAATATCAACTTATAGGTTAATTTTATCTTCTATTAAGGATTTAGACATATCAAATAGGTCTGGCCCAAATAAAAAAGAGACAGATGATCAAGATATTAAAAAGCTTTTAAAAAAAATGGTAAAACAAAGGTCCGAATCAATTGATATTTATAAAAAAAATAATCGAGCTGACTTATTAGAGGTTGAGCAAAATGAATATAATATTTTAACAAATTATTTACCTCAACAATTAGGCGAGGAAGAAACTAAAAAAATATGTGAAGGTGTTATTTCAAAAATTGGAGCTTCCTCAATAAAAGATATGGGAAAAGTTATGGGCGCTTTAAAAACAGAATATGCAGATCAGATCGATTTTGCTAAAGCCGGATCTTTACTTAAAACACTATTAAACAAGTGATGAAGTATCCAAAAGAATATCTTGATGAAATTAAATTAAGATTGAAAGTTTCAACAGTTGTTTCAAAATTTGTAAGTTTGAAAAAAAGAGGAAAAGAGTTTGTCGGTCTTTCTCCATTTAAAAGTGAAAAAACACCTTCATTTACCGTCAATGATGAAAAAGAATTTTATCATTGTTTTGCAACATCTGAACATGGAAACATTTTTGATTTTGTAATGAAAACACAAAATCTTAGATTTGGTGAAGCGGTCAGGTACTTGGCAAACCTAGCAGGAATGCAACCATATACTTTTTCAAAACAAGATGTAGAAAGAGAAAAAAAATGGAAAGAATACTCATCAATTTTTAAACTTTACACTGATTTCTACCATAACGAACTTCTAAAGAATGAGTCTTTTTCAAAAGTGAGAGATTATTTAAAAAATAGAAATTTAACAAAAGATGATGTTAAAAAATTTAATATGGGATACGTTGAAAAAAATCCTACATTTTTTGATAAATTAAAAAGTGAATTTAGTTTAGAGACGATAATGGACACTGGTTTATTTTATTTAGATGACAAGAAAAAAACTTATGTCGAAAGATTTAGAGGTCGGTTAATTTTCCCAATTAATAATATTTCTGGTGAACCTATTGCCTTAGGTGGAAGAATAATTGAAAAAAGTGATTATCTTGCTAAATATATTAACTCACCTGAAACAGCTTTTTTTAAAAAAGGATCAAATTTATATAACTTAGATATAGCAAGAAAATTATCTAATAAATTTGATAATATTTTCCTAGTAGAAGGATACATGGATGTTGTGGGCTTAAGCAAAAATAAAATTGAAAATGTTGTTGCTAATCTTGGCACTTCTTTAACAGATAGACAAATTCTTACATTGAATCAATTCTTTGATGATATCGCAATATGTTTTGATGGTGATGAAAGTGGTTATAAAGCTGCATTGCGTGCTGCAGAAAACTCAATTAAAGACTTAAGACCAGATAAGAATATTTCTTTCTTATTTTTACCAAATAAAGAAGATCCAGATAGTTTTGTTCAAAAAAATGGTAAGGAGTTTTTCTTAGATTTTTACAAAAATAATAAAATATCAATTCATCAATTTATATTTAGCCATTACAAAAAACAAACTTCTAATGACCCGTCATCTATGGCAGTTTTTGATAAAAAATTAAGATCTATAGCAAAAACAATTAAAGATGATTTTATTAGAAAATATATATTAGAGTTTTTTTTAGAAAGAATTTCAGAATTAACTCCCTTTACCAACCAGAACAAAAATTATTATAAAAAAATAACAAAATCTCTAGAAAAAACAAAAAAATATTTCAATGACAGTAAATCCTTTACCAGTATTGAATTAAAAGAATTTTCATTACTTTATTTAGTAACTTCTAATCTCAAATTACTTGGTGAAAATATTCACTTGATTGAAGATATTAAATTGTTCACAGAAATTAACATTCAAATTTTTGATAAAATCCTTTCTAAATTGAAGTTAAATAAAGAATTAAAAGTGTACGAATTAGAGATTGATACTCAGTTGATTGATAAGATAAATAAGTTTGCTCCGATAAAGTATATCCTCAAAAATAAATCAAATAAAGAGCATGAAATAATTGAGTTACTGGATGATATAAAAAGAGACTTAAATAATTATAATTTAGAATTAAGAATTAATGAGTTAGAGCTTAAGTTTTCAAAAGATTTGAGTGAAGCAACATTTAATGAGCTAAAAGAGCTGAAAAAAAAGCAAAATATCAATTAATAGATAAAAATTAATAATGGATTTTTATAAAATTGAGACTATATAAGTATCTTCAAGAAAATTGCTGTGGAAAGAATAATTACTAAATCATTCGCTAGATTAATGGGTCGTGGCACTCACAGAGGTTTCATAACATACGAAGAATTGAACAAATCATTAGGTAAAAGAAATTTATCTGATGAAAATTTAGCTCAAGCTTTTATTCATATTTTAGATGAGAAAGTAACTCTTGTAGAAAAAAAATCAGATTTCAAAGTTTTAAGAAAAAAAGAGGGCTCCTCAAAAGATGAGGGCAAAACAATAGAAAAAAGTGATGACCCTATAAGAATGTATTTAAGAGAGATGGGAGGTGTTGAACTTTTATCTAGAGAGGGTGAGATTGCGATTGCAAAAAGAATCGAGGCTGGAAAGGATGTTATGTTAATTGCATTATCTCAAAGTCCGATTACAGCTCAACAATTTTTTGATTGGAATGAAAAATTACAGAAAGATGAGATTTTGGTCAGAGAAATCATCGATATTGATACAAACTACATGGAAGACGAAACCACAGGACCTAGTGCAAAGCAAAAAAATTCTGGTGAAACTGAAAAAGAAGAAAATACAGCAGAGGAAGTTGATGAGGATTTTAATCCAACACTTGCAGCCATGGAGACTGAGATTAAACCAAAAGTATTAAAAACAATTAGTGAACTTACTAAAGAATATAATAAACTAATAAAGTATCAAAAAGAAAAATTAGAATGTGTTTTATCCTCAAAAATTTTTTCTTCTAGCAAAGAAAAGAATTATGAAAAAATTGTTAGTCAGATCTTAGAAAATATCAAATCATTACAACTTTCACCGT
>CACLEQ010000006.1:0-38221 GCA_902605995.1 uncultured Pelagibacteraceae bacterium | reverse complement strand
AAATTATCAAAAAAGAAATTTTAGTTAATTCATTAAAAGATTATGAGGAAATATTATTAATTGGATCGGGTAAAGGTGTGGCATCAGTAAAAACAATTCAACAAATTGGATGGAAAAGAAAAAGCTTAAATCAATACAGGATTTTCTCTAAATACTATCGTTCAGCCATTAATAATTGTAATATTCATAGGTATTAATATGAAAGATCCTAATAACCCGTGTTTATTTTGTAATATAAGTAAAAAAGAATTTATTTTCGAAAATGTTTTAGCTTTTGCAAGTTATGACAGCTATCCAGTTTCAAAACACCATTGTTTGATAATACCAAAAAGACATATCAAAGATTTTTTTGATTTAACAGAGGCTGAATTAATTGCATGTAACTCTATTATTAGTTTAACTAAAAATGAAATTCTGAAAAAAGACAAGACTGTTAAAGGATTTAATTTAGGAACAAATATTGGAAAAGTTTCAGGGCAATCTATCTTCCATTGTCATTTTCATCTGATTCCTCGTAGAAAAAAAGATGTGGATAATCCCCAGGGAGGAATAAGATCTGTAATTCCTAATAAGCAACACTACATACGCAATAAATAAGCTATTATTGAGTATAAATTGGTCAGAGTTACTAGTTGATCTATATTTTTAAGTAGATTAGAAACTTTTAAATTCTTTAAAAATAAAATAACATAAGGGAAATATGTTACAAACTAATCCATTTTCAATATTATCAGAAGTTGTTCCAACTTTTTTGATGCAAGGATTTATATTTGCAATGATTGTTTTGGTTGCAGCAGGAACAATTATTCAACTTATTCATGGTAAAAATTTAACTTATTTTTTTAACAATGCAAAAAAAGCAAAACTTAGAGCAACAAAAGAATTAGGGTTTGGTGAAAGAACATCAGTCATTGCAAAAACAGCAGTTGTAGACATTGGTACAACATCCGAGTTAGGTTTTGGTAAAAGGAGATTGGCTCATGTACTAGGGATGTATGGAACAATTTTATTCTGGATTTCTTCAACTGTCCTTGTTTTTAGTTACACTGGTGCTGGTAAATCAAATTCAGAATTTTGGTCATTGCTTTGGCATATAGGAGCGATTTTAACTTGTTTAGGTGGTTACTGGTTTTGGTTTTTTCTTAGAGTGGATGTATCAGCTGAGGCTCATCCATGGTATAGAATCATTAAAGCTGATTTATTTGTTCTAGCGTTATTAGCTTGTTCAACTTTTGGTTTGGCTTGGTCTTATACACAATATAGTGGAATAACCTCTCTGTCCTATTTGTTCTTAGTTCTGTTTGTTATTTCAAATCTGATTTTATTTGGTGGTGTTTACTGGTCTAAGTTTGCCCATATGTTCTACAAACCAGGTGCTGCAATACAAAAAAATTTAGCAGAAGCTGATGGTTCGAGAGATAATTTACCTCCACCTGCTGATGCGCCTGAGCAATTTGGCCTAGGCATAAAAAGAGAAGAGCCAAAACACTATTAATATGTTATTAAAAGGATATAAAAATTAAATTATGTCTACATTTGTTTATATGACTAGATGTGATGGCTGCGGACATTGTGTTGATATTTGTCCGTCAGACATAATGCACATAGATGAAAATATAAGAAGAGCAAAAAATATAGAGCCAAATTTCTGTTGGGAGTGTTATTCTTGCGTTAAGGCCTGTCCTAATCATGCGATTGATGTTAGAGGTTACGCAGACTTTGCACCAATGGGACATAGCGTGAGAGTGAGAAGAGAAGAGGAGAAGGGAACAATTTCTTGGAAAATAAAATTTAGAAATGGTACAGAAAAAAACTTTGTATCTCCAATAACAACAAAACCTTGGGGGAAATTTATTCCAAAACTTGCTGAAGGAGATAAACCTAATCAGGGAGAAATTAATTCACAAAGACTTTATACAGAACCTGAAGGTTTAAACACAAATCAAGAGTTACCATCAGTCCCGAAAGAGTCCTTTAAAAAGGGTGTTTATTATTAATGGCAAAACATAAAACTCATTACGAAGAATGTGATGTACTAGTTGTTGGAGGAGGTATGGCTGGCACAGGTGCAACATTTGAAGCTAGACATTGGGGTAGAGATTTAAAAATTGTTTGTGTTGAAAAAGCAAATATTGACAGAAGTGGTGCAGTTGCCCAAGGACTTTACGCAATAAACTGTTATATGGGAATGCAATGGGACGAAAATCAACCCGAAGATCATGTAAGGTATGCTCGAAATGATTTGATGGGAATGGTACGAGAGGATTTAGGATACGATATGGCACGACATGTAGACTCTACAGTACACATGTTTGATGAGTGGGGTTTGCCAATGATGAAAAATGAAAAAACAGGAAGATATTTAAGAGAAGGTAAATGGCAAATAATGATTCATGGCGAAAGTTATAAACCAATCGTTGCGGAAGCTGCAAAAAAATCAGCGGATAAAATCTATAACAGAATTATGGTCACTCATTTGTTAATGGATGAGTCTCAAGAAAATAGAATTGGTGGAGCAGTAGGTTTTAATATGAGAACTGGAGATTTTCATGTTTTTAGATCAAAGACTGTAATAGTTGCAGCTGGTGGTGCTTCACATATCTTTAAACCAAGATCTGTTGGAGAGGGAATGGGAAGAACTTGGTATGCGCCTTGGAGCAATGGTTCAGCATATGCTTTACCAATAGCGGCAGGTGCAAAAATGACTCAAATGGAAAATAGAATAGTGCTATGTAGATTTAAAGATGGTTATGGTCCTGTTGGCGCATACTTTCTTCATTTAAAAACCTATACCCAAAATGCTAACGGAGAGAATTATGAAAAGAAATGGTATGATCAAACTAAAGAATTGGTTGGAGAATATATAGATCATCATCCAACACCTACTTGTTTAAGAAATCATGCATTTATTCAAGAGGTTGCCGCGGGAAATGGACCAATTCATATGGTTACAACTGAAGCTTTTCAGGATCCTCATTTAGAAACTGTAGGATGGGAAAATTTCTTAGGTATGACTGTAGGTCAAGCTGTTGTTTGGGCATCTCAAAACATTGATCCAAAATACACAAATCCAGAATTAACAACTTCTGAGCCTTACGTCATGGGTTCACATGCAACATGCTCAGGTGCTTGGGTAAGTGGTCCAGAAGATTTATCTCCCCCAGAATATTTTTGGGGTTACAATAGAATGTTAACAATTGATGGATTATTTGGTGCAGGAGACACAGTGGGTGGAAGTGCGCATAAATTTTCTTCTGGTTCTTTTACAGAAGGAAGGTTAGCTGCGAAAGCAGCAGTAAAATATATTGAGGATCAAAAAGCAAAAGGAATTAAAGTTTCTGATAAACAATGTGATGATTTTAAAAAGGCTGTATATAAACCATTAGATACATACACTATAGCACAAAATGAAATTACCGGCGGTACTGTTTCTCCAAGTTATATTTCTCCAATTCAAGGCTTACAGAGGCTTCAAAAAATAATGGATGAATACGTTGGGGGGATCACATCTAACTACATGACTAATGGTAACTTATTAAAAAAGGGCTTAGAACTGCTTCAGTGGCTTCAGGAAGATTTAGAAAATGTTGGAGCAGAGGATTATCATCAATTAATGAGATCTTGGGAATTAAAACATAGAGCGCTAACTTCCCAATGCGTTACAGAACACACTTTATTTAGGGAAGAGACTAGGTGGCCTGGATATTACTACAGAGGAGATCATATGAAATTAGATGATGAAAATTGGCATTGTTTGACAGTTTCTAGACGCGATCCGAATACTGGTAAATTTAGTTTGGAAAAAGTGCCTGTTTATCATATCGTAGACGAGAAAGAGAAGAAAAAAGCCTCTTAATTTTCAAAATTAGTTCATATGGATTTATTATCAAAGTCTGATGAAGAGATATTTGAGCTCGGAAAACCTTTCTGGGAAAATTTAGTTAGATCCTCTAACCTTAAAGATTATGGAGGATTTACAAGAGATTTTTCGACACAAATGCTTTTTGGAGCAAATGAGGTTGAATTAGGTAAACAATGGGCTAATAACAAAATTATTACAAACCTACATGAAACCTATAACCCATTTGGTACTCTCAGACGAGGAGATCATGTTACAGTTCTCATTAAACAAACTAATAAAGAAGTTTCAGGAGAGTTCCTCGGTAGATTAGTTTTGGGTGTTGAAGATGGTGAGATTAAGGTATTTGGAGCCACAATATATTAGTTTAAAAAATTTGATTTTAATCAATAATAGTTTGACAATTTTGATACCGGGTGTAATTAGAAAGATAGATGCACCTTTCAAACATAAAAATTTTTCATAAATTAAACAATAAAAAAACAACTTTTATTAAAACTGGAATCTTTTCAGCAATTGTTGCTTGTTGGGGTGTAATTTTATTTGGAACTTTTATAACTTTTAAATAAATTAAAATTATAAATTTTATTTTTAAATGGAAGTTTTTTTACCGATAGCTGAAGTTTTTATAAATCCTGTTGAAATACTTTTACTAAGCGCTTTAGTTGGTGTTCTCTCAGGTTTATTTGGTGTTGGGGGTGGTTTTTTGATGACGCCTTTTTTAATTTTTTTGGGCGTTCCTCCAGCATATGCAGTTGCTAACGAGGCAAATAATATTTTAGCTACATCTGTATCAGGATCTACAACTCATTACTTAAAAAATACTTTAGATTATAAAATGGGTTTTATGATTGTAATAGGTGGATCTATTGGAACTGCTATTGGAATTTATACTTTTACTTATTTTAAAGACATTGGAAAAATTGATACTGTGATTTCATTGGCTTACATGTATATACTTGCAATAATTGGTACATTAATGTTGGTAGAAAGTTTAGGTGAGATAGATAAACAAAAGAAAAAAATTGTAGAGAAAAAAAAATTACATGTTCACTATTGGATACATGGTCTTCCATTTAGAATGAGATTTCCAAAGTCGAAACTTTATGAAAGTATTTTTACTCCAATTATTATCGGACTAGCAGTTGGATTTATTGCTGCAATCATGGGTATTGGTGGAGCTTTTATTCTGGTTCCTGCAATGATTTATATAATCAAAATGCCAACTAAATTAGTTCCTGGAACCTCGTTATTTGTAACTATTTTTGTGAGTGTCATTGTAACTTTTTTACATTCATTTAATTATGGATCGATAGACTTAATGTTAGTGGTGATGTTGGTTATTGGTTCAATAATAGGAGTTCAGATTGGTCAAAAACTTGGTGAAAGCATAGATAGTTCCGGACTTAAAGCATTATTAGCAATTTTATTATTAATTGTTGGAATAGCAATTGCTTATGACACTTTCTTTTCTGATCAAATTCAAAATGGAGTTTCTAAAGTTGCAAGCACTGATCTAAATTTTTTCTCAAAATTTATTAAAGAATTTTCTAAAGATATGCCTTTTTTTTATGGCTTATTTTCAATTATGTTTGCTGTTACTTTGGGAGTTGCTGCAGCATTTATCAGAAGATTTGTATCCAATTTTTTAGAAAAATACTATCCAAATTTGTTAAAAAGAAAATCTTAAGTAAGTTTCAATTGTAAATATACAAACTAATCCTACAGTTAACATTGCTATAAATCCAACAACAAATGGTTTGTAGCCCATACTTTTTATATCTTTAAGATTCGTTGATAAGCCTATTGCTGCCATTGCCATAGTTAAGAAAATTTTAGATGAATATTTTATTACATCTATAGTTTGACCCCAAACATTTTTGAAATCTTGAACAAAAATAAGATCTCCTATATTTCTTAAAATTATCATAGCAACAAATCCTAAAACAAAATAAGGGAAAATTTTTTGAATAGAATATTTTTTCTCTTTTACTTGGCCTCTGTTGTAAAGAAAAGCAAACAAAGGGATCATTATTATTAAAAATGTGTTTCTTATTAACTTAGTAATTGTTGCTATATTAAGAGTTTCTGGACTATTAAACTGTTGTTCATAAATTAGGCCAGCCGCAGCAACTTGGGATGTTTCGTGTATAGATGTTCCAAGGAATAGTCCGACAAAAAGAGGATCATTATTAAAGTAAAAATTTGCAAAATATGGGTATATCAACATTGATAATATTCCAAATAAAGTGATGTTTGCAACAGCATATGAAACTTCAGTTTTACTTGCTTTAATCACAGGAGCTGTTGCAATAATTGCAGTAGTTCCACAAACTGTACTTCCGATTGATATTAAATAAGCCATCCTAGTTGGTATTTTAAGTTTTTTTATTAATAATTTAATTACAATTAGAACGCTTATTATACATATGATTATTAATGGAATTGCAATTTTACCAAAGTTTAAAAATTCAAATGGTTTTAATTGAATACCTAAACAAATAATTCCTAATTTTAATATATACTCTCTTGTTAAATCCAAACCTTTTTGAAAAGTATCTCCAACACTAAAAATATTTCCTAAAATAATTCCTAAAAGAATTGCAATCATTGCAGTTGATATAGGACTCTTTTCATATCCTAAAAGTTCAATACCTATGATGTTATTAAAGCCTTGTGAAAGTGTATAAAGTACAAATGCAAGAATTATACCTGGTATGAATACCAAATAGTTTTTTAATAGCATATGATGAATTTTAAGCGCTTCTATAAAGTTTGGTCATCACAAATTCTTTATGACCTAAAGCTTCGGCACAAGTTAGTCTACCGTTTGCAACTCTTAGGGTTGTTTCAATAAGCTTATCTCCTGCCTCCGATAAATTCATCTCTCTTGATAATATTTTAGAAACATCACAGTCTATATGTTCACCCATTCCCTTAACAGTCAATGGATTAGCAGTTAACTTCACAACAGGTTCAATAGGGTTACCAACAATATTTCCTTGACCAGTTGGAAATAAATGAATATTAAATCCCGCTGCAGCTTGAAGTGTTACACATTCTGCAGCTGCTGATGAAGTATCCATAAAATATAATCCTTTTCCTTTTTTAGGTTCCTCTGCGGGTTCTAAGACATCGATAAATTTACAATTACCAATCTTTTGAAAATTTCCAAAAGCTTTTTCCTCTATTGTAGTTAATCCTCCAGCAATGTTACCGGCTGTAGGTTGGCTTTCTGATAGATCATTTGTAGCCTCTTTTAATATAAAATCATTATAAGCATTCCAAGTTTTCATAAATTTTTCTGAAGCTTCTTCTGTCGCACCTCTTTTTGCACAAACTTTTTCAGCTCCAGTGAGCTCAGATGTTTCCCCAAAACATAGATGAACTCCTAACGGCTCGAGTTTATCCATCAAATTTCCAACTGTTGGGTTAGACGCAAGACCTGAGGTAGTATCAGACTCTCCACATTTAACAGAGATCCATAAATCGCTGACAGGACATTCCTCTCTTTGTTTTTCAGATGCCCACATAACAAATTCTTGAGCTTTTTTAGAGGCTTTCATTACTGTTCCAATATCGCCAGTTCTTTCAATATGAAAACCCTCAACTGGTTTTCCAGTTTTTGCAATCCCATCTACAATTTTTTTCGTCCATTTGGGTTCGATGCCAATAACGATCACAGCAGCAACGTTAGGATTACTCCCTGTTCCTATCATTGTTCTAAAGTGTAATTCTAAGTCAGCACCAAATTGAAGTCTTCCGTAGGAATGAGGTAACGCAATTGTACCTTTAATATTATTAGCTACTGCTTCAGCGCACGCATTTGAAATATCATCAACTGGAAGAATTATAACGTGATTTCTTGTTCCTGCTCTTCCATTTTCTCTTTTGTAACCTAAAAAGCTTTTTGGGATTTCCATATTACCACTTCTTAGTTTTAACATTGTGAACATGAACATGTTCACCTTTTTTTATCGATTTTACCACTTTACCAATATCATGACCATATTTGAGGATTGTATCGCCCTCATTTAAATCACTCATAGCAATTTTATGCCCCAAGGGTATTTCGTCTTTTGATTGAATATCTGTAGAACTGTCATTTTCCATAATCCAACACTTACAATCTTGTTTTGGTGTTATTTTTTCAACAACTACCACTCCCACATTGTCTTTTTTGTCGTGAATAATGATATCTGTAGCCATATCGTGTCGATTTGTTTGTTTGAAATTTTAGAAAACTTATATATTAATCGCAAAAATTAACAATTATTTTATTAAATATTTATAAATTTAAAAAGGTTCTATTCATGACTAAAATGACAACTGAAGAAGCTTTTGTAAAAGTTTTACAAATGCACGGTATTGAACACTCTTTTGGAATTATTGGTTCAGCTTTTATGCCAATCTCTGATATTTTTCCTGAAGCTGGAATTACTTTCTGGGATGTTGCTCATGAAACTAATGGTGGTTTAATAGCTGATGGTTACACAAGGGCAACAGGTAAAATGTCTATGGTCATAGCACAAAATGGCCCAGGAATTACTGGATTAGTAACGCCGATTAAAACTGCATATTGGAACCACACACCTTTATTATTAGTTACACCACAGGCTGCAAATAAGACTATGGGGCAAGGCGGCTTTCAAGAAGTTGAACAAATGAATTTATTTAAAGATATGGTTTGCTATCAAGAGGAAGTCAGAGACCCATCAAGAATGGCAGAGGTTCTTAATAGAGTAATAGAAAAAGCAATCAGAGGTTCAGCACCAGCACAAATTAATGTTCCAAGAGATTATTGGTGCCAGGTAATCGATATTGATCTACCTCCAATTGTAAGATTAGAGAGACAAGGTGGAGGTGCAGATGCAATCTCTAAAGCTGCAGATTTGTTATCAAAAGCAAAGTTTCCAGTAGTTCTATCTGGGGCAGGTGTTGTTATAGGTGGAGCTATTGAGGAAACTAAAAAGCTTGCAGAAAAGCTAGATGCACCAGTTTGTTCTGGTTATCAACATAATGATAGTTTTCCAGGCAGTCATCCTTTAGCTGTTGGACCATTAGGATATAATGGATCAAAAGCAGCAATGGAATTAATTTCCAAAGCAGATGTTGTTTTAGCTTTGGGAACAAGATTAAATCCTTTTTCAACTCTTCCAGGTTATGGAATTGATTATTGGCCAAAAAAAGCAAATATTATTCAAGTGGATATGAATCCAGATAGAATTGGATTAACTAAAAAAGTAACAGTTGGAATTAGTGGCGATGCAAAACTAGTAGCAACACAAATTTTAGATAAACTATCTTCAAATGCAGGAGATACTGAAAGACAAAAAAGAAAAGATTTAATTCATCAAACTAAATCAGCATGGTTACAAAAATTATCAAGTTTAGACCATGAGGATGATGATGAAGGCACTGTCTGGAATAAAGAAGCAAGAGAAAGAGATAAAGATAGAATGTCTCCTCGACAAGCATGGAGAGCAATTCAAGCTGGTATGCCAGAGGATGTAATTATATCTAGCGATATTGGAAACAATTGTGCAATTGGTAATGCATATCCTACATTTGAAAAACCAAGAAAATATTTAGCTCCTGGATTATTTGGTCCGTGTGGTTATGGCTTCCCATCGATCTTAGGTGCAAAAATTGGGTGTCCAGATACTCCTGTAATTGGTTTTGCGGGAGATGGAGCTTTTGGAATTAGTATGAATGAGATGAGTTCATGCGCAAGGGAGGAATGGCCAGCAATTACAATGGTAATTTTTAGAAATTATCAATGGGGTGCAGAAAAAAGAAATACAACACTCTGGTTTGATAATAATTTTGTCGGAACAGAACTTGATCCTGAGTTGAGTTTTGCAAAAGTAGCTGAAGCTTGTGGTTTAAAAGGAGTGACTGTTAAAACAATGGAAGAGACTACTGCCGCCATAAAACAATCTTGTGAGGATCAAAAGAAAGGTATTACAACCTTTATTGAGGTGATCTTAAATCAAGAATTAGGAGAACCTTTTAGAAGAGATGCAATGAAAAAACCAGTAAGAGTTGCTGGAATCAATAAAAAGGATATGAAAAAACAACCTTCTTTAAACTCTTAATGTAAATCCATATTAGGCCAATTATTTTTATTATTATATCTATCAAGCTCTTTTTTAGTAATTGGTCTGAAAAGCACCCAACCAATTACGATTACTAGAGTTAGTAGTATAAATGTTTGCATAGTTTATTTTATTACGAATATTTAGCTGAGTCTAGCTCAACTAAGTAATTTTAAAATCTTTAAAAAATTTATTAATTATCGTAGTCTTATTAACAATATCAAAATGGAAATACAAACTGAAGTAAAAAAAGCAATAAATCTATTTCAAAAAGGAAATTATGATCAAGCTAGAAAAATTTATGAGAAAATCTTGAAAGAAAAACCAGAATTAGTCGAAATTCATTATAACTTAGGCATTGTTCTTAAAGCAAGTGATAAATTAGTAGAAGCTGAGAAAAGTTTTAATAAAGCAATTTCTTTAAAAGAAGATTTCACTTATGCTCATTACCAAATGGGAAACACAAAATATAAATTAAATAAATTTGATGAGAGTGAACAAAGTTACAAAAAAGCACTTACTTTAAATTCTAAATTTATTGAGGCTTATATAAACTTGAGTAGAGCACAGCGAGAACTTGGAAGACTGAGTGAAGCAGAAGAAAATGCAAGAAATGCCGTTAAACTAAATCCAAATTTTGCTGAGGCAAACAATCAATTAAGTTTAATTTTATTTGATAGGGGTCGATTAAGCGATGATTTACAAAATAGAAATTTAGAAAAATTAAATGAAGGTAAAAAAATTTCAGAAAAAGCAATAGAATTAAACCCTAATTCATCAATAGCTTTACTTAATTATGGATTAATTTCACAAGAACTTGGCAATCTTAAGAAAGCTAAAGAAGCACTTCAAAAATCTTTAATTATAGATCCAAATTTATTTTTAGCTAAATACAACTTAAATGTTTTATTAAAACAAATAGAATTGTTAAATAAACTTGGATTAGATTTAAACGCCAACAATCTCAATAACTCAAGTTTTAACAAAAATTTCAGCAGTATTCCTTTCATTACTAACAGAAATCCAACTAAAGACTTAATCAATTTGTTATACAAAATTAATTCAACAGAGTTAAATAAAACTAAATCTGGACCATTGTATGGAAATGGAAAAACTTCTGACTATCAAATATTTGAAAATAAAAATCCAATTTTAAATGAACTTAAAAAAGATATAATCAAAATTATTAAAAATGAGGTCAACACTAACGTTTTTATCATTGATTCTTTTTTTAATATATTGGGTTCTGGAGGTGGATCAGTACCTCATCATCACCTTAATAGTTTAGACAAGAACTTTAAATTGGATAAGCAAAAATATAGTCTTACATATTATCTTGATGTTGGTGATCAAAATTGTGATGAGCCAGGATATTTTAAAATGCAAGATCCGGATACAGAAGTTTTACCTTCAAAAGGTATGATCATGATAATACCAGCAAGTCGTAAACATTTTGCAGTTTATGGGGGAAAAAAAGATAGAGTGATGATTGGAGTAAATTTTTACTTGTTTGATTAATGGTGCCCCCGCACGGATTCGAACCGCGGACCTATTGATTACAAATCAATTGCTCTACCAGCTGAGCTACAAGGGCATGTGCAATAATTATTAACAAATTGCTGATTAATCAACTCTTTTTTTTTAGAAAACTAAGATGATGAAGTACGATAGCCACGCTGTTTGAAATATTTAGACTTTCTATTTTTTTATTAATATTTATTTTGACAAAGAAATCTGTATATTTCTGAGTATGTTTGTGTAATCCTGATCCTTCTGAGCCAAACAAAAGTATATTATTTCCTTTCCATTCAATGTCAGTAAAATTTTTACTAGAATTTCCATCAAATCCATATACCCAAAAATTTTTACTTTTAAGATTTTTTAAAGTTGAATTTATATTTGATACTTCAAATATATTTATATGTTCAATTGCACCACTAGCTGCCTTAAAAAGAAGTTTACTCTCATTTGGAAAAATTCTTTCTTTTACAATTATACCATCAATACTAAATGCAGATGCAGTTCTTATTAAAGAACCAATATTTCTAGGATCAGTGACACCATCCAAACATATTAATGTTATATTCTTTTTATCTTTTATAAATTCTTTTAACGAAGGTTTTTTTTGGTGTTCAATTTCTGCAACATAACCCTGATGTTGTAAATTTTCTTTAGTAGTATATTTGTCGAGCTCTTTTTTTGTTTTAAAATATACTTTAACTTGTTTCAAAAGGTTATTATTTGGACTTTTCCTGTGTAAATTCTTTTTACTCTCTTCAGTTAAAAAAATTCTTAGAACCTTTCTTTTAGGGTTTTTTAGAGCCTCTGTGACTGCATGTTGACCAACAATAAAAAATGACGAATTCCTCATAAAATCCGCTTATTTTACACATTTTTTTTAACATTTGCTCATTAAATCACGTGTTGCATTTGCATAAATAAAATATATAAAACGCATGTTGTTTAAAGCTTTATTGAACAAGAGGACACTTCCCTTAAGGGAGGGGTTCCAGAGCGGTCAAATGGGGCGGGCTGTAAACCCGTTGACTTCGGTCTTCGAAAGTTCGAATCTTTCCCCCTCCACCATCAATAAAATTTTAGATGATACTGGAGTGTTACTCTTGGGGTTTTGCGGGTGTAGTTCAATGGTAGAACGCTAGCCTTCCAAGCTGGATGTAAGGGTTCGATTCCCTTTACCCGCTCCAAGAAAAAATTAAAAAATAAAATGTGAGGATAAAAAGTAATGTCAAAAGAAAAATTTGTTAGGAATAAACCACATTGTAATATAGGTACAATTGGACACGTGGACCATGGTAAAACTACTTTAACAGCTGCTATTACAAAAGTTTTATCTGAAACTGGTGGCGCTAAAGCAATAGCATACGATCAAATAGATAAAGCTCCAGAAGAAAAAGAAAGAGGAATAACAATTTCAACAGCCCATGTTGAGTATGAAACTGAAAAGAGACATTATGCTCACGTAGATTGCCCAGGTCACGCTGATTATGTAAAAAATATGATTACAGGTGCAGCACAAATGGATGGAGCAATATTAGTTGTAAATGCTGCAGACGGTCCTATGCCTCAAACTAGAGAACACATACTGTTGGCAAGACAAGTTGGAGTTCCAGCTATTTGTGTTTATTTAAATAAAGTCGATCAAGTTGATGATAAAGAAATGATAGACTTAGTTGAAGAAGAAATTAAAGAATTGTTAACTTCTTATAAATTTCCAGGGGATAAAACTCCAATCGCAAAAGGATCAGCTCTTGCTGCAGTTGAAGGAAGAGACGATGAAATTGGAAAAAATTCAATTATAGAATTGATGAAAAATGTAGATGAATTTATTCCTCAACCTGACAGACCAAAAGATAAAGATTTCTTAATGCCAGTAGAAGATGTTTTCTCTATTTCAGGAAGAGGAACAGTCGCAACAGGAAGAGTAGAATCAGGTGTTCTTAAAACTGGTGATGAGATAGAGATTGTTGGTATTAGAGAGACAAAAAAATCAGTTTGTACTGGTGTAGAGATGTTCAGAAAACTTTTGGACTCTGGTGAAGCTGGTGATAACGTGGGTGTCTTATTAAGAGGTGTTGAAAGAACAGATATAGAGAGAGGTCAAGTTTTATGTAAGCCTGGCTCAGTAACTCCACACACTAAATTTGAAGCACAGGCGTATGTGCTTAAAAAAGAAGAGGGTGGAAGACATACTCCGTTCTTCACTAAGTATAGACCACAGTTTTATTTTAGAACCACTGATGTTACAGGCGAAGTTGAATTACCAGCTGGAACAGAAATGGTAATGCCTGGTGATGATGCAAAATTTACTGTAAAATTAATTACACCAATCGCAATGTCTGAAAAATTAAATTTCGCTATTCGAGAAGGTGGTAGAACTGTAGGAGCCGGAGTAGTAACTAAAATTATAGAGTAAACTCTCTATAGGAGTGTAGCTCAATTGGTAGAGCGCCGGTCTCCAAAACCGGAGGCTGAGGGTTCGAGTCCCTCCGCTCCTGCCAATAACTAAAAAACTTTAAATATGAAAAATCCGATAAAATTTATTCAAGAGGTAAAACAGGAGGCATTCAAAGTTACTTGGCCAACATGGAAAGAAACTTTACAAGGTGCTTTAATGGTTCTCATAATGGCTGTTGTAATGTCTTTATTTTTTTTACTATTAGATCAAATACTAAAGTTTTTTTTAGATATTCTTTTGAGGGTTAGTTTATAATGAAAAATTGGTACATTGTTCAATCGCATTCAAGTTTTGAGAATAAAGTAGCAGGTTTAATTAAAGAAGAGGCTGATAAGGCAAAAATTTCTGAAAAATTTGAAGAAATTATTGTTCCTACACATGATGTAACAGAAGTTAAAAGAGGAAAAAGAGTTCAAAGAAAAAAAAAATACTTTCCAGGATATGTGTTAATTAAAAGTGAGATGGATAACAATATTTATCACATGATTAAAAATATCAAAAGGGTGAGTGGTTTTTTAGGGAGCAAAGGTATACCAGTACCAGTTTCTGATAAAGAGATTGAAAAAATTTTGGGTCAGATTAAAGATGGAGTCGCACAACCAAAATCTGGCATTGAATATAGCATTGGAGAAAAAATACAGGTAGTAGATGGACCCTTTGCATCTTTTAGTGGAATGGTTGAAGAAATTGATGAAGAAAAATCAAGACTCAAAGTTTCAGTTTCAATTTTTGGTAGACCAACACCAGTCGATCTTGAATACAATCAAGTGGAGAAGGTAAGTTAATGGCAGCAAAAAAAGAAATAAGTGGTTTTATTAAACTTCAAATAAAAGGTGGTCAAGCTAATCCTGCGCCTCCTGTAGGACCAGCTTTAGGACAACGTGGTGTAAATATAATGGAGTTCTGCAAGGCATTTAATGAAAAAACTAAATCTTTAGCTGGTAAACCAGTACCTGTAGAGATTACAGTCTATAAAGATAAAAAATTTGATTTTAAGATAAAATCTCCACCAGCATCTTTCTATATAAGAGAAGCAGCAAAACTTAAGAGTGGTTCTAAAGAACCAGGTAGAAATATTGTAGCCACAATTACAAAAAAACAGGCTGAGGAGATAGCAAAGCAAAAAATGAATGATTTAAATGCAATAGATCTAGAGCAAGCTGTAAAAATAATTGCAGGTTCAGCAAGATCAATGGGTATTGAGGTAAAAGAATAATGTCATCAAAAAGATTTAAAAAGTTACCAGAAAAAACATCTCATTTAGATTCTCAATTACTTGAAAAGTTAATTCCAGTTATTAAAAAAAATTGCACGACAAAATTTGATGAATCAATTGATTTAAGTTTTCAGATTAATAACAAACAAAAAAAAAGTGAGGTCAACATTCGAACAGTCGTAAATCTTCCTGGTGGAACAGGAAAAAAAGTTAAAGTTGCGGTAGTTTGTGAGGATGCAAAATCAGATGAAGCCAAGTCTGCTGGTGCAGACATAGTCGGTAATGATGATTTTGTAGAAAAGATTAAAAATGGCGAAATGAATTTTGAAAAATTAATTTGTACGCCAAGTATGATGATTAAATTATCTAAACTTGGAAAAATATTAGGTCCGAAAGGATTAATGCCTAATCCAAAACTCGGTTCAGTAACTGAAGACCTAAAAACTGCAATCTCTAATGCAAAATCTGGTCAAGTTGAAATAAGAAATGATAAGGATGGAAATATTGGTCTAAGTATTGGAAAAAAATCTTTTAATGATGAAAAGTTGATAAAAAACTTTAATTCTATACTTGAAACACTTGAAAAGGAAAAGTCAAATAATACAGTTAAAGGTGAATTAATCAAATCAGCTTTTGCAACTTCAACGATGGGTGTTTCATATAAAGTAAAGTTAGGTAAAAATATATAATTTTTATGATGAACAAAGAGCAAAAAAAAAACTATATAACTGAAATGACAGCTCAATTTGAAAATAGTAAAGCAGTTATGGTAACTCACTACCAAGGCCTCACAATGGTTCAATTAGACGAGCTAAGATTAAAAATGAGAGAACATGGAATAATTTTTAAGATTACAAAAAATAGAATAACAAAATTAGCTCTTGAAAAAACGAGATGTAAAGATTTATCGAATCTATTCACCGGTCCTACAGCAGTAGCCTTTGGTGAAGACGCGATAATGTCGGCTAGAATATTATCAAAATTTGCAAAAGATAATGAAAATCTAAAATTGATCGGTGGAATAATGGATAACGAGATTCTCGATCAAGCAGGAGTATTAAATGTAGCAAATTTACCAACTTTGAATGAAGCTAGAGCAAATATCGTAGGTATTTTGAATGCTTCTGCTTCAAAATTGGTTAGTATTTTACTTGCACGTTCAGAAAAAATGAGTAATTTACCTCCAGAAAATTCTGAAAAAACAACCTAAAGAGAATACATATGCCTGATCTAAATAAAATTATCGAAGATTTATCAAGTTTGACTGTTGCTGAGGCGGCAGATCTTTCAAAACAACTCGAAGAAAAATGGGGAGTTACCCCAATGGCAGCCGCAGCTCCAGCAGCAGCTGGTGGAGCCGCAGCAGCAGCAGAGGATAAGGATGATTTCACAATTATGCTTGTATCTTCTGGTGACAAAAAAATTAATGTTATTAAAGAAGTAAGAGCAGCAACTTCTCTTGGTCTTAAGGAAGCAAAAGACTTAGTTGAAGGAGCACCAAAAGAAGTTAAAACTGGAGTTCCAAAAAAGGAAGCTGAAGAAATTAAAGCTAAATTGGAAGCCGCTGGCGCAAAAGTAGAACTTAAGTAAATTAATAGGAAATTTTAAGTTGCCGGTAGTATTATTATCGGTGATCACACATTGATGCAAATATCTTTTACTGAAAAAAAAAATATTAGAAAAAGTTTTGGTAAACTCAAAGAAAGTTTATCAATACCAAATTTAATTGAGGTTCAAAAAAATTCTTATAAAGAGCTAACAGATTTTAATAAAGAGACTGCTGAATTAACCAAAGGTTTTGATAGAGTATTTAAGAGTATTTTTCCAATTGAGGATCTTAACGATAAAGCAACACTAGAGTATGTCTCATATAAATTAGATAAACCTAAATTTGACGTAGAGGAATGTATAGCTAGAGGACTGACTTATTCCTCAGCTTTAAAATGTACTTTAAGGTTAGTTGTTTACGAAATCGATCAAGAAAATAATACTAAGGATATTTTGTCTGCAAAAGAACAAGAAGTCTATATGGGTGAAGTTCCAATGATGACAAATAGTGGTACATTTATAACTAATGGTGTTCAAAGAGTTGTGGTTAATCAAATGCATAGAAGCCCAGGTGTATTCTTTGATCATGACAAGGGGAAAACTCATGCAAGTGGAAAATTGTTATTTAACTGTAGAGTAATCCCGAATAGAGGTTCTTGGTTAGACTTTGAATATGATGTTAAAGATTTTTTATATTTTAAGATAGATAGAAAGAAGAAAATTTTTGTATCAACACTTTTGTTAGCCTTAGGATACAGCAAATCGGAAATAGTAAACGAGTTTTATGAAAGTGAAAAATATATTTATGACAATAAGTCTGATAAATGGAAAACTAGGTTTAATCCAGAAAATTACAAAGCGAAAAATTTCTCTGAAGAGGTGATCGATGCGCGATCAGGAAAAATTGTAATAAATTCAGGTGATAAAATGAATTATTTAACTGCCAAAAAGTTAGCCAATGATGGTTTGAAAGATATTTTGGTTTCAAAAGACTCATTATTTGGAAAATTTTTACACAAAGATATAAAGATAAACGAAGAGGAGGAGGGAACTTTTAAAATTGGAACTGAAATAAATGATACCATCATTCAAAAAATATTAGAGGCAAATATTAATTCTTTAGAAATTTCTATAACAAATTCAATTAATAAAGGTCCTTATATACTTACAACAATACTTAATGATAAAAATAATACAAAAGATGAGGCCATAACAGAAATTTATAAAATGTTGAGACCTGGAGAACCTCCCACAATTGAAATTGCTGCACAAATATTTAACAACCTCTTTTTTAGTTCTGACAGATATGATTTATCAGATGTGGGAAGAGTAAAAATGAACTCAAGATTGAATTTAGAATGTTCTGATAAAATCACAATTTTAAGAAATGATGATATTTTAGCTATTATACATAAAATGCTAGATTTAAGAGATGGAAAAGATGAAGTTGATGACATTGATCATTTGGGAAATAGAAGAGTAAGATCAGTTGGAGAATTAGTCGAAAATCAAGCTCGAATAGGTGTTTACAGAATGGAAAGAGCTATAAAAGAAAAAATGACAACATTAGATGTTGAGTCTGCTATGCCACAAGATCTGATAAATGCTAAACCTTTAACAGTTTCACTTAAAGATTTTTTTGCAAGCTCACAACTGTCACAATTTATGGATCAGACGAACCCTTTGTCTGAAATAACACATAAAAGAAGAGTTTCAGCCTTAGGGCCCGGGGGTTTAACTAGAGAAAGAGCTGGTTTTGAAGTTAGAGATGTCCATCCCACTCATTATGGAAGAATTTGTCCAATTGAGACACCAGAAGGTCCTAATATTGGATTAATTAATAGTTTATCAACTTATGCAAAAATAAACAAATATGGATTTATTGAGAGTCCATATAAAAGAGTCAAAGACGGTGTTGTTCAAGAAAAAGTTGAGTATTTATCAGCAATGGAGGAAACGAAATATACTATCGCACAAGCAAATACAAAAATAGATAAAAATAACAAAATCATTGAAGAACTAGTATCATGTCGCCAAAACCTAAATTTTTTATTATCCAAACCAGATACAATTGATTACATAGACGTTTCGCCAAAACAATTGGTTTCAGTAGCGGCTTCTTTAATACCTTTTTTAGAAAACGATGATGCAAATAGAGCTCTTATGGGTTCAAACATGATGAGACAGGCTGTTCCACTTTTAAAACCAGAATCTCCTTTGGTTGGAACAGGAATTGAAAGTGATGTTGCGCTTGACTCAGGTGTAACGATAGTTGCAAAAAGAGATGGTATAGTAGATAAAATTGATGGAAAAAGAATTGTAATTAAAGCGACTGAAGAAACTGATTTTTCTAAGTCAGGAGTAGATATTTATAATTTACAAAAATTTAAAAGATCAAATCAAAACACATGTATTAATCAAAAACCCTTAGTAAGAGTTGGTGACAAGGTTAAATCAGGAGACATAATTGCTGATGGTCCTTCAACAAAATTAGGTGAATTAGCTTTAGGGAAAAATGTGACAGTCGCATTTATGCCTTGGCAAGGCTATAATTTTGAGGACTCAATTCTTATCTCAGAAAGATGTGTGACAGATGATGTCTTCACATCTGTTCATATAGTTGAATACGAAATAATGGCAAGAGATACAAAGTTGGGTGAGGAAGAAATAACAAGAGATATTCCAAATGTGAACGAGGAGTCATTAAAAAACTTAGATGAATCGGGAGTTGTTTATATTGGTGCAGAAGTAAATGCAGGAGATATTTTAGTTGGTAAAGTTACACCTAAAGGAGATTCAGCTTCAGGACCAGAAGAAAAATTACTTAGATCAATCTTTGGCGAAAAAGCTATTGACGTAACAGATACATCCTTAAGAATGTCAAGAGGAAGCAGTGGAACAGTGGTTGATGTAAGAGTTTTTAATCGACACGGAATTGAGAAAGATGAAAGGTCAATAACAATTGAAAGAGCTGAGATAGATCAAGTTCAACAGGATAAAATTGTGGAGGAAGAAATATTAGAGAGAAGTATTAAACAAAGAGCTTCTCAAATATTAGATGGAACGTCTTTGACAAAAAAAATTAAAGATTTAGAGGCTGGCTCTAAACTTGATTTCGAGATAATTAATAAATTAAATATAAACGATGTTTTTAAATTATCAGCTGGCAACCCTAAAAATGAGTCAGATTTTGAACAACTTAAAGACCAATACAATAAAGCTAAACAAGACATTACTGAAAGATTTGAAGATAAAGTTCTTAAAATCAGAAGTGGAGACGATTTGTTACCCAGTGTAATGAAAATGGTAAAAGTTTTCGTTGCAATTAAAAGAAGACTTAGACCTGGTGACAAAATGTCAGGTCGTCACGGCAACAAAGGAGTAGTCAGTAAAATTGTTCCAGTAGAGGACATGCCGTATAGAGAAGATGGTACTCCGGTAGATATAGTTTTAAACCCTCTAGGAGTTCCAAGTAGAATGAATGTAGGCCAAATTTTAGAAACTCATTTAGGATGGGCGTGTAAAGAATTCGGAGAAGAAGTAAAAAAATTAATTAACGAAAACAATAAAAAAATTGAGAAAACTGAAAAAATTAGTAATTTTTTAAAATCAGTTTATGGAGAAGAGATTTTTGGTGACAAAGTTGAGAAGTTATCAAAGTCTGAGTTTAGAGATTTATGTGAAAACCTTCAAAATGGTATTGCAATGTCAACTCCAGTTTTTGATGGGGCTAAAGAAAAAAATGTAACTGAAATGTTAGAATTAGCGAAACTTCCTGCTTCAGGTCAAACTTTTTTATGGGATGGGAGAACAGGTGAAAAATTTGATAGGCCTGTTACAGTAGGTATAATTTATATGCTCAAGTTACATCATCTTGTTGAGGATAAGATTCATGCAAGATCAACTGGGCCATATAGTTTGGTTACTCAACAACCATTAGGTGGCAAAGCACAACTTGGTGGCCAAAGATTTGGTGAAATGGAGGTTTGGGCCTTAGAAGCTTACGGAGCTTCATATACACTCCAAGAAATTTTAACAGTTAAGTCAGATGACGTTGCAGGTCGTGTAAAAGTTTATGAAACAATTGTCAAAGGTGAAGAAAACTTTGAGTCTGGAATACCCGAGTCATTCAATGTACTTGTAAAAGAAATAAAATCTTTAGCATTAAATGTGGAGTTAAATTAATTATGAAAAAAGAATTAACAGATCTATTTAAAAATTCTGAAATTATTGAATCACAAAACTTTAATAGCATCAAAATTTCACTAGCGAGTCCTGAAAAAATTAAATCATGGACTTATGGAGAGATTAAAAAACCTGAAACAATAAATTATAGAACATTTAGACCAGAAAAAGATGGTCTCTTTTGTGCAAGAATTTTTGGTCCAATAAAAGATTATGAGTGTTTGTGTGGAAAATATAAAAGAATGAAGTTTAGAGGGATTATATGTGAAAAATGTGGTGTTGAAGTTACAAAATCAAATGTGAGAAGAGAACGAATGGGTCACATAAATTTAGCAACTCCTGTAGCCCATATTTGGTTTTTAAAATCTTTACCTAGCAGAATAGCTCTAGCTGTTGACATGAAATTAAAGGAAATCGAAAGAGTTTTATATTTTGAAAATTTTATTGTTATTGAACCTGGTTTAACGGGATTGGCAAAAAATCAGTTATTAAATGAAGAAGAATTAGCTAAGTATCAAGATGAATTTGGTGAGGAAGCTTTTTCGACAGGCATTGGAGCAGAAGCTGTTTTGGAAATGTTAAAAAATCTAGACTTAGATCTAGAGAAAAAAAATTTAATTAATTACATAAAAGAGACAAAGTCAAAAGTTAATGAAGAAAGAGCAATAAAAAGATTAAAGTTAATTGAGTCTTTTATTGAGACAGGACAAAAACCTGAATGGATGATTTTAACTGTTGTCCCTGTTATCCCACCAGAACTGAGGCCTTTGGTTCCTTTAGATGGAGGTAGATTTGCTACATCAGATTTGAATGATTTATATAGGAGAGTAATAAATAGAAATAATCGTTTAAGAAGACTAATGGATCTGAAGGCCCCTGATATTATTGTAAGAAATGAAAAACGAATGCTACAAGAATCAGTCGATGCTTTATTTGATAATGGTAGAAGGGGAAGAGTAATTACTGGTACAGGCAAAAGACCTCTTAAGTCTTTGGCTGAGATGCTTAAAGGCAAACAAGGAAGGTTTAGGCAGAATCTATTAGGAAAAAGAGTAGATTATTCCGGTAGATCTGTAATTGTTGTAGGCCCCGATTTAAAACTTCATGAGTGTGGTCTGCCAAAAAAAATGGCGCTCGAACTTTTTAAACCTTTTTTATATGCAAGATTAAATAAATTAGGTTTAGCCTCGACCATTAAACAAGCAAAAAAATTAGTCGAAAAAGAAACTAATGCAGTTTGGGATGCTTTAGAACTTATAGTAAGAGAACATCCAGTATTATTAAACAGAGCTCCAACTCTTCACAGGTTGGGAGTGCAAGCATTTGAACCAAAATTAATTGAAGGGGATGCAATAGAGCTACATCCACTAACTTGTGCTGCATTTAATGCTGATTTTGATGGAGATCAAATGGCTGTCCATGTTCCTTTAAGTTTAGAAGCTCAATTAGAGGCTAGGATTTTAATGTTGTCTACAAATAATATTTTATCTCCTTCAAATGGTAAGCCTATAATTGTGCCAAGTCAGGATATGATCTTAGGGATTTATTATTTATCTCAAGAGCCAGTAACAGATAAATCTATAGGATATTTTACTGATGCTGATCAAATTGAATTTGCGTTATCCTCAGGTCAAATAAAAGTTCACAGCACAATTATCTCTAGATTTGAAACAATCGATGCAGATGGAAAGAAAAAATTTGAAAAATATACTTCAACTGCTGGAAGATTTTTACTAGCAAATCTACTTCCCAAAAATTTTAATATAAAATTTTCTTTAATTGACAGATTACTTCCAAAAAAAACAGTCTCTGAAATAATCGATATTGTCTTCAGATTTTGTGGTCAAAAAACAACTGTTATATTTTGTGACAAACTAAAAGATTTAGGGTTCAAACACGCTTTTAAAGCAGGAATTTCCTTTGGTAAAGATGATTTAATAATACCTGAAAACAAGACAAAATTAATTGACGATACTAAAAAACTTATAGCTGATTATGAAACTCAGTATTCAGAAGGTCTGATTACTAGAGGAGAAAAATATAATAAAGTAGTTGATGCATGGTCAAAATGTACAGATAAAGTAGCTGGTGAAATGATGAAGGGTATTTCTGCTACTGAAAAAACTGATGAAGGGCTTAAAATCAATTCAGTTTTTATGATGGCTGATAGTGGGGCAAGAGGTTCAGCGGCACAAATGAAACAACTAGCTGGAATGAGAGGATTAATTGCTAAACCGTCAGGTGAAATTATTGAAAGTCCTATTATTTCAAATTTTAAAGAAGGATTAACTGCTCTAGAATATTTTAATTCTACACATGGAGCTAGAAAAGGTTTAGCGGATACTGCTCTTAAAACAGCTAGCTCAGGATATTTAACTAGAAGACTGTGTGACGTTGCTCAAGATTTAACAGTAACTAAAAAAGAATGTGATTGTAAAAATCCAGGATTTATTGAACTCTCAGAGATTTTAGAAGGTGGAAATGTTGTGGTAAGTTTATCAGAAAGAGCTTTGGGAAGAATGACATTTGATGATGTAAAACATCCTTTAACTGGAGAAATAATTTTAAAAAAACTAACAATGATTGATGAGTCAGGCTGTGATAAAATAGATTCAGCTGGGATTAAATCTATCAAAGTTTACTCTGTAATGACCTGTGGTTCTAAGGAAGGTGTTTGTGCTACATCATATGGAAGAGATCTATCTAGAGGAAAAATGGTACATGTAGGTGAAGCAATTGGTATGATTTCAGCTCAATCAATTGGTGAACCAGGTACACAGTTGACAATGAGAACTTTTCACGTTGGAGGAACAGCATCTGTAAAACAAGACTCTCAAATAGTATCTAAAAATGATGGTGTTTTAAAAATAATCAATTCAAACATTCTTGAGGACTCTAAAAAGAATTTAATAGTAATGGGAAGAAATACTCAACTTTCCATTGAAGATGGTAATGGTGTGCAGATAGCTGTCTATAAAGTTGCATACGGTTCTAAACTATTTTTTAAAAATGGTGAAAAAATAAAAGCAAATACTAAGATTTGTGAATGGGATCCTTATACTACGCCAGTAATTGCAGAAAAAAGCGGTATTGCAAGTTTTGTAGATCTTATTGATGGGGTATCAATACAAGAAACTACTGATGATGCTACTGGGATTTCATCAAAATCTGTAGTTGATTGGAGATCTCAATCAAAGAATACTGATTTAAAACCTAGAATAACTTTAAGAGATGAAAAAGGAAATGTAATTAAAAAAGCAGATGATAATGAAGCTAGATATTATTTAGTTCCAGACTCTATTCTTTCAGTAAAAGACGGCCAAAAAGTTTCAGCAGGAGATGTTATCGCTAGACTACCAAAGGAAACAACAAAAACAAAAGATATTACAGGAGGATTACCGAGAGTTGCGGAATTGTTCGAAGCAAGAAAAGCAAAAGATAGTGCAATTATTGCTGAGAATGATGGTCAAGTAATTTTTGGTAAAGAGGTAAGAGGTAAACAGAGAGTTTCAATTGTTCCTGAAGATGGTTCAGAACCTTCTAATTATTTAATTCCAAAGGGAAAGCACATTAATTTTAATCAGGGTGAAAAAATTATGAAAGGTGAGTATTTGTTGGATGGTCAACCATTACCTCATGATATTTTAAGAATTTTGGGGATTAAAGAATTAACAGAGTATTTTGTAAATCAAGTTCAAGAAGTTTATAGATTACAAGGGGTTATAATAAATGATAAGCATATTGAAACTATTCTAAGACAAATGCTTAAAAAGATAGAAGTTAAATCCTCAGGAGATTCTTCTTATTTACCTGGAGAAATTGTAGATAAAATAAAATTTGAAAATGAAAACGAGAAGTTAAAAAATGAGGGTAAAAATCAAGCAATTGGTGAAAGAGTTTTAATGGGTATAACAAAAGCTTCGTTACAAACTGAGTCATTTATTTCAGCAGCCTCATTCCAAGAAACAACAAGAGTTTTGACAGATGCAGCAATAAAAGGGAAAATTGATCCATTGAGCGGATTAAAAGAAAATGTTATTGTCGGACGATTGGTACCTGCGGGAACTGGAAATATTAAAAATAAATGGAACAAAAAAGCTTTAGAAGATGATAATAAATTCTTGTCAGAGCAAGAAAAGATAGAGGACTCTGAAACTCAAGTAAACCCATAAAAATAAGCCATTATTTCAATAGTTTTAGTTTGACAAAGTCTAATTAATTAGTAATTTGGCGATATTTTTGGTTGGAATGTAGTGCTATTAAGGTACTAAACGCTGCCACAAATAACCTGCCAGTTATTTCATTCAAAAATAAACTAATTTAAAAAAATTATGCCGACTATTAACCAATTGTTAAAAAAAAAAAGAGTTAAACAAATAAACAGGAATAAAGTTCCTGCTCTTCAAAAACAACCTTTAAAAAGGGGTGTTTGTGTTAAAGTTTATACCACAACACCAAAGAAACCTAATTCAGCATTGAGAAAAGTTGCTAGGGTTAGACTATCAAATGGTTTTGAAGTTACAGCTTATATACCTGGTGAGGGTCATAATCTTCAAGAGCACTCAGTGGTGTTGATTAGAGGAGGCAGAGTAAAAGATCTACCTGGTGTTAGATACCACATTTTAAGAGGAAATTTAGACACACAAGGTGTTGCTAATAGAAAAAAAAGGCGATCTTTGTATGGAACAAAAAAAGGTAAATAATCAAAATGTCTAGGAAAAAAACACAACCAAAAAAAAATATTATTCCAGACCCAAAATATAATTCAGTAATAATTCCAAAATTAATCAACAATATTATGTATGATGGCAAAAGAGGTGTTGCTGCGAAAATAGTTTATGATGCCATTAACAAAATTAAGTCCAAAACAAAAGATGAGCCAATTAATATTTTTAATGAGGCAATAAGCAACATAAAGCCAACCGTTGAAGTTAGGTCAAGAAGAGTTGGTGGTGCAACTTATCAAGTGCCTGTTGAAGTTAAAAGTAAAAGAGCCCAAGCTTTGGCTATTAGATGGTTAGTTGAGTCAGCAAGAAAAAGAAAAGATAAACATATGTCAGATAAAATTTTTAATGAACTTTACGATGCATATGAAAAAAAAGGTGCAGCAGTAAAAAAAAAAGAGGATGTACACAAAATGGCAGAATCAAATAAAGCTTTTGCACATTTTAGATGGTAAGATTATATGTCAAGAACACATACATTAGACAAATATAGGAATATCGGCATCATGGCCCATATTGATGCTGGAAAAACCACAACAACTGAAAGGATTTTATATTATACAGGAAAAAGTCATAAAATCGGTGAAGTTCACGACGGTGCAGCAACAATGGACTGGATGGAGCAAGAACAAGAAAGAGGTATTACTATCACCTCTGCAGCTACAACATGTTTTTGGCAAGATCATAGAATTAATATAATAGATACTCCAGGTCATGTAGACTTTACTATTGAAGTAGAGAGATCTTTAAAAGTTTTAGATGGAGCTGTTGCTGTTTTTGATGGTGTTGCAGGTGTAGAGCCTCAATCTGAAACGGTATGGAGACAAGCTGATAAATATAAAGTTCCAAGAATTTGTTTTGTAAATAAATTAGATAGAACTGGTGCTGACTTTTTTAGATGTGTAGAAATGATAAAGGATAGATTAGGATCTAAACCTTTGGTAATCCAAATTCCGATAGGGATTGAATCATCTTTAACTGGAGTTGTAGATTTAGTTAAAATGAAAGCACAAGTTTGGAAAAACGAGGCACTAGGTGCTGAATGGGAATACAAAGAAATTCCAGAAGAACTTAAAGAAATATCACAAAAATATAGAACAGAATTAGTAGAATTAGCTGTCGAGCAAGATGAAAAAATAATGGAAGCCTATTTAAATGGGGAAGACATTAAAGAAGAAGATTTAGTGAAATGTATAAGAAAAGGGACTTTAGATTTTAGTTTTGTGCCTGTTTTGACAGGCTCCGCTTTTAAAAATAAGGGAGTTCAGCCTTTGTTAGACGCAGTTGTAAACTATTTACCAAGCCCAGTTGATATTGGCTCTATAAAGGGAACCAAACTGGGTGGTGAAGATGAGGTAGAAATGAAATTTGATGATAAAGCAGCTTTTTCAGCGCTAGCTTTTAAAGTAGCTAACGATCCTTTCGTAGGTTCTTTGACTTTCATAAGAATCTATTCAGGAACTATCAAAACTGGAACAGCTGTTTATAACTCATCAAAAGAAAAAGAGGAAAGAGTTGGAAGAATGCTTTTGATGCATGCAAATTCAAGGGAAGATATTAAAGAAGCAAACGCTGGAGATATAGTAGCTTTAGCAGGTCTAAAAAATACGATAACTGGTCACACATTATGTGATGAAGAAAATTCAGTATTGCTTGAACCTATGGAATTTCCTGATCCAGTTATTGAAATCGCTGTTGAACCTAAGACAAAGGCCGATCAAGAAAAAATGGGTGAAGCATTAGGGAGATTAGCAAAAGAAGATCCTTCTTTTAGAGTTACATCAGATGAAGAGTCAGGACAAACAATAATTAAAGGTATGGGTGAGCTACATTTAGATATTATTGTTGATAGAATGAAAAGAGAATTTAAAGTTGAGGCAAATGTGGGCGCCCCTCAGGTTGCTTATAGAGAAACAATAGAAACTTCCTCAGAAGTTGAATATACTCATAAAAAACAAAGTGGAGGCGCTGGTCAATTTGCCAAAGTAAAATTACTGGTTGAGCCTCAAGAACCTGGGAAGGGCAGAGCAGTAGAAAGTAAAATTAAAGGTGGTGCAATCCCTAAAGAGTTTATACCTGGTGTTGAAAAGGGTATTGAAACTATTTCGGATGGTGGAATATTAGCTGGATTTCCAATGATAGATTATAAAGTTACAATACTGGATGGATTGCATCATGATGTTGACTCTAGTGTCTTAGCTTTTGAACTAGCTAGTAGAGCATGTTTTAAAGAAGCTTGTACAAAAGGTGGCTTAAAATTATTAGAACCAGTTATGAGAGTCGAGGTTGTTACACCCGAAGACTATATGGGTGATGTTATTGGTGATCTAAATAGTAGAAGAGGTCAGATAAATACTCAAGAACAAAGAGGAAATGCAACGGTAATTACGGCTATGGTACCATTAGCTAATATGTTTGGATATATTAACAATTTGAGATCCATGTCCCAGGGCAGAGCTCAATATTCAATGTTTTTTGATCATTACTCAAAAGTTCCTCAAAATGTTCAAGACGAAGTAACAAAAAAGATTGCAGGTTAAAATGGATAAACAAAATATAAGAATAAAATTGAGAGCTTATGATAATAAAATATTAGATGCATCAACTGAAGAAATAGTTAACACTGTGAAAAGAACGGGTGCAACAATAAAAGGCCCTATACCATTACCAACAAAAATTGAAAGATATACAGTTTTAAGATCACCTCATATAGATAAAAAAAGCAGAGAACAATTTGAGTCTCGAACGCATAAAAGACTTATAGATATTATTGAACCAACGCCACAGACTGTTGAAGCATTGATGAAACTTGATCTAGCTTCAGGAGTAGACGTGGAGATTAAGATATAAAATGATTGAGATAGCTTTAATTGGAAAAAAAATTGGTATGACAAGAGAATTTTATAAGTCTGGTCAATTAGTGCCAGTAACAGTCATTAAAATGGAAAAAGCAAGAGTTATTGAGGTCATAAACGAGGAAAAGAGAGGATATAAAGCTATCCAACTTGGCTACGGAAAAATAAAAAATTCTAAACTCACTAAATCAATGAAAGGTTTTTTTGCTAAAAAAAATACTGAGGCAAAAAAAAGATTAAAAGAATTTAGAGTTTTGGATACTCAAAATTTTAAAGAAGGAAATGAATTTGGAATTGAGATTTTTAAGGATACAAAATTTGTTGATACACGTTCTAAAACTATTGGTAAAGGCTTTGCCGGAGCAATGAAAAGGCATAATTTTGGTGGTTTAAGAGCAAGTCATGGTGTTTCAATATCTCACAGATCACATGGATCAACTGGACAAAGACAAGATCCAGGTAAAGTTTTTAAAGGAAAAAAAATGGCTGGTCATATGGGAGATAAATTAAGAACTATGCAAAATATAGAAGTTATAAAGACTGATATAGAAAATGATCTACTTTATTTAAAGGGTTCAATTCCTGGATCTAAAAATTCTGAAGTAATAGTTAAAGAGTCTGTAAAGAATATAAGAAAAAAAACTGTTAAAGAAAAAATTAAAATTGCAGAGGAAGCAAAAAAAACTCCTGATAAAAAGAAAAAATAATGAAAATTGATAAGTTACATTTAGATGGAAAAAAAAGTTCGATTGAGGTACTTGATAAAATATTCTCTGCAAAGATTAATAATAAGCTTGTGAGCAGTGTGCTCTACAAAATTAACGCGAACTATAAAGGCAGATACGCAAAAACAAAACAACAGAATGAGGTTTCTGGACCAACATCAAAAATTTATGCACAAAAAGGAACTGGTAATGCAAGGCATGCAAGTAAAAAAGCACCAATATTTGTAGGTGGAGGTGTGGCTCATGGTCCTAAAGGTAGATTATCTTACAAAAAAAGAAAATTAAATAAAAGTGAAAAAAGAAATGGAATTGCATCTCTAATAAGTCAAAAAATTCAAAATAAAAATTTATTAGTTTTAAATGATTTTAGCTCTGAAATTAAAAAAACAAAAGAGATGCATACAATACTTAAAAAGTTTGAAATATCTAATTCTTTAATAATATTAGATAAATCTTCTAAAGACAAAGTTGAAAAATCAATTAGAAATATTCCAAATTTAAAAGTTACCGATGTAAATCATTTCAGTGCTTTTGATTTAATTAAATTTAAAAAAATTGTTTTTACTGAAAGTTCAGTTAAAGAATTAGAAAAGAGATATAGTTAATGAGTAAATTACACTTATTTGATAAAATAATATCTCCCCTTGTGACTGAAAAATCAACCAATTTATCTGAACAAAATAAGATTGTTTTTAAAGTTCCAAATGGTTCAAATAAGAAAAATTTAAAAAGTAATATTGAAAAAATCTTCAAAGTTAATGTCACTAAAATAAATATTATTAATAAAAAAAGTAGGATTAAATTTACTCGAGGAAAGAAAAATAGAGTTTCTGGATATAAAAAAGCTATAATCACACTTAAAAAGGGTCAAAGTATTGACTTAACAACTGGAATTTAAAATGGCACTTAAAACTTTTAAACCTTATACAAAGTCATCTAGAGGAACTATTCTTGTAGACAGAGATGGTCTTTGGAAAGGTAAACCTTTCAAACAACTAGTATCACCAAAAAATTCTATGAAAGGAAGAAATAATTACGGAAGAATTACATCAATAAATAGAGCTGGTGGACATAAGAAGATGTACAGGCACGTAGATTTTTATAGAAAAAAAAATGATATGACTGCTACAGTTCAGAGAATAGAGTATGATCCTAACAGGTCTTGCTACATCATGTTAGTAAAATTTGAGGATAACACACACTTTTACTATTTGGCTCCTCAAAAGATTAAAGTTGGAGATAAGATTGAAAACGGCTCTAAAAAAGAGATAAAAATTGGAAATTGTATGCCTCTTCAGGATATCCCGGTAGGCATCGATATTCATAATGTTGAAATTCAACCAGGTGGAGGTGGAAAAATAGCTCGTTCAGCTGGAACTTCAGTAACTATAAGTGGTTTAGATGGAAATTATAGTTTAATCAAATTAACATCAGGTGAAGTAAGAAGAATCGACTCTAGAGCTTTAGCAACAATAGGTGTTTTAAGTAATCCAGACCAAAAGAATATTAAAATTGGAAAAGCAGGTAGGTCCAGATGGTTGGGTAGAAGACCTCACACAAGAGGTGTTGTAAAAAATCCTGTTGATCACCCACATGGAGGTGGAGAAGGAAAATCTGCAGGTGGAAGACATCCAGTGTCACCAAAAGGACAATCAGCTAAAGGTTTAAAAACTAGAGATAATAAAAGAACTGATAAATACATTGTAAAAAGAAGAAATAAGAGAAAGGACACTAAATAATGGCTAGAGCAGTTTGGAAAGGACCATTTGTTGAAGAAAGTCTTATAAAAAAAGTAGACAAATATAAGACCGACTCAAAAAAAATACCTATCAAAACCTGGTCAAGAAAATCAACAATAATTCCAGATTTTGTTGGTGTAAGTTTTTTAATTTATAACGGAAAAAAATTTATTCCAATTACAATATCTGAAGATATGGTTGGTCACAAATTAGGTGAGTTTGCGCCAACAAGAACTTTTTTTGGTCACACACCAGCAGATAAAAAAGCTAAACCTGCAGAGGCTGAAGAGAAGAAATAATTATGGATAAAAGAAAACAATTAGTAAAGAACAAAGAAAAAACTGTAAGATCTGTGAATAATAATATTAGATCTAGTGTAAGAAAGCTTAATCCAATTTTGAAAGCTATAGTTGGCAAAAAAGTGGATACAGCAATAAGAGATTTAGAATTTTCAGAAAAAAGAATTTCAAAAGATATAAAAAAGACAATTAGTTCTGCAGTAGCAAATGCCGAAAATAATTTTCAATATGATATTGATAAATTAATTGTAAAAGAAGCTTATTGTGGAAAAAAAATTATAATGAAAAGGTTCAGACCTAGAGCAAAAGGTAGAGCAGCACCAATTCTAAAACCTTATTCTAGTGTCACAATAATTTTATCTGAAATAAAGAAAATGGAGAGTCATGGGACAAAAAGTTAATCCAGTTGGTTTTAGATTAGGTGTTAACAGGGGTTGGGACTCTGTTTGGTATGCTAAGAAAAAAGAATTTGGTAATTACTTAATTGAGGATTTCAAGATTAGAGAATATATAAAAAAAAATGTTATTAATTCAGGTGTATCAAAAGTTATGATCGAAAGGACTGCTAACAAATGTTACGTGACAATCTATACTTCAAGGCCTGGGTTTGTAATTGGAAAAAAAGGAAGCGATATCGATAAAATAAAAAATAATTTATCAAGATTTACAAAAAACGATGTTACATTAAATATTAAAGAAGTAAAAAAACCTGAGACAAATTCATTCTTAGTTGCTGAAAATATAGCTCAACAACTTGTTAAAAGAATATCTTATAGAAGAGCAATGAAACGAGCAATGCAATCATGCTTAAGATTAGGAGCTAAAGGTATTAAAGTTTCGATTAGTGGAAGACTTGGTGGAAATGAAATTGCTCGTACCGAATGGTTAAGGGATGGAAGTATACCATCACATACTTTGAGAGCAGACATTGATTATGCAGAAGCTGAAGCTCTGACAACTTATGGAATAATTGGTATTAAAGTATGGATCTATAAAGGTGAAGTTTTTGCAAAAGAATTTAGCCAGGAAACGAATAAAGTGATCCAAAAAAAGGAAAAATAAAAAATGTTGCAACCAGTAAGAACAAAATGGAGAAAGGCTCACAAAGGCAGAATTCATGGTACAGCCTCAAGAGCGAATTATATTAATTATGGTGCATACGCATTAAAGGCATTATCACCAGATAGGGTAACTGGAAAACAAATTGAAGCAGCGAGAGTTGCTTTAACGAGACATATGAAAAGACAAGGTAGAGTTTGGACAAGAGTTTTCCCGAATATTCCTGTATCAAAAAAACCAATTGAAGTAAGAATGGGTAAAGGCAAGGGATCTCCCGAGTTTTATGCTTGTAGAGTAAAACCTGGAAGAATTTTATTTGAAGTAGACGGTGTATCTGAGCAAATAGCCAAAGAAGCACTCTATAAAGCTTCTGCAAAATTACCAATTAAAACAAAAACTATTAAAAGGTTTGCTTAATGAAGAAACAAGATGTGAAAAAATTATCTAAAGATGAAGCTTTAAAAAATATTGAAAAATTCAAAAAAGACTTATTTAATTTTAGATTCCAAAAAGTAAACTCCCAAGTTAGTAACCCAGCTAAAATAAGTGAAACAAAAAAAAATATAGCTAGATTAAAAACTTTTTTGAAAGGAAAATTAAATGCCTAAAAAAATTTTAACTGGAATTGTTGTAAGTGACAAACCTAACAAAACAATCACGGTAATTGTCGAAAGAAAATATTCACATCCATTACTAAAAAAAGTTATAAAAGTAAAAAAGAAATATAATGCTCATGACGAAAACAATACTTTTAAGACTGGCGATAAAGTTTCTATCATTGAAAGCAAACCATTCTCAAAAAATAAAAAATTTAAAGTAATGGAGACTTCTAAATAATGATACAAGTTCAAACAGAATTATTAGTTGCAGATAATACTGGAGCAAAAAAAATTGAATGCATAAAAGTTTTAGGTGGCTCTAAGAGAAGATATGCCAGTATTGGCGATACAATTGTGATCGCCGTAAAAGAAGCTATACCGAAAGGTAAGGTTAAAAAAGGATCAGTCCATAAAGCGGTTGTGGTAAGAGTTAAAAAAGGAATTCATAGAGATGATGGATCAAAAGTTAAATTTGATAACAATGCTGCTGTGCTTGTGGACGATAAAGGAGAACCCGTGGGAACTAGAATTTTTGGACCAGTCACACGAGAATTAAGAAACAGAGGGCAAATGAAAATAATTTCATTAGCGCCAGAGGTTTTATAATGATTAAGAAAGGAGTAAAAGTTCTCATTCTTGTTGGAAAAGACAAAAAAAAAGAAGGTGAAGTTATAGAGATTGATAGACCAAATAACAGAGCCAAAGTAAAAGAAATAAACATGGTAAAAAAACATGTAAAAACAACAAAAGAAAAAAAAGGTGGTATAATTTCAAAAGAAAGTTTTATTCATCTCTCAAATTTAAAATTATTAAATGAAAAAGCAAAAAATAAAAAAAGTGAGGCCAAAAAATAATGACACCAAGATTAAAAAATCTCTTTTATAAAGAAATTCAACCAGCTTTAAAAACACAATTTGGATTAAAAAATTTATATATGGGTCCAAAAATAAAAAAAGTAGTATTAAACATGGGATTAGGTGTTGATGGAAACGACTCAAAGGTTTTGAAATCATTAGATGAAGATTTAGCTAAAATTACAGGACAAAAGCCAATTATTACAAAATTTAAGAAATCGGTCGCAAATTTTAAAACCAGAAAAGGCACGATCGCTGGTCTTAAAGTAACTCTAAGAAAAGACAAGATGTATGAGTTTATTGATAGACTCGTAAATATTGCTTTGCCAAGAATAAAAGATTTTAGAGGTCTTTCTGAAAATGGATTTGATAAATTTGGTAATTATACCTTTGGGATAAAAGAACATATTATTTTCCCAGAAGTAAGCTTTGATAGAGCAGATAAAGTTAGAGGATTAGACATAACAATCGTTATCTCTTCAAAAAGTAAGGATCAAAGCTTTGCTTTATTAGAAAAGTTTAACTTTCCATTTATTAAAAAAGGAGAAAATTAAAATGGCTAAATTAAGTTCAATTAACAAAAATAATAAAAGAATTAAACTTTCTGACAAATTTTACAAAAAAAGAGATAAACTAAAAAGAATTGTCATGGATAAAAAACTTCCTCTTGAAGAAAGATTTAAAGCACAACAAAAATTGTCGAAGTTACCAAGAAATTCCGCCAAAACAAGAGTAATGAATCGTTGTCAAATAACAGGTAGACCTCATGGGGTTTATAGAAAATTAAAAATATCTAGAATTGCATTAAGACAACTTGGATTGCAAGGAAAGATACCAGGTCTAGTTAAATCAAGTTGGTAGAAAGGATAAAATGAGTTTAAGTGACCCAATTGGAGATATGATAGCAAGAGTTAAAAATGCTCAAAGTAGAAATCATAAGAAAGTTGAATTACCATCCTCAAATTTTAAGCTAAAAATAGCTGGAATATTAAAAAATGAGGGTTTTATTAAACACTTCGAAGTAAATGAGAAAAATAAAAAACCAAAACTATCTTTGGAACTAAAGTATCATTATGGGAACCCTGTCATAAGTAACTTTGAAAGAGTGTCTAAACCTGGAAGAAGAATTTTCTCTAGTGCAGATGGATTACCCAAAATAAATAATGGTTTAGGTATTGCGATTATTTCTACACCAAAAGGGGTAATGACTGATATAGATGCAAGAAAACAAAGAGTCGGTGGTGAAATTATCTGTAAGGTATTTTAATGTCTAAAATTGGTAAAATAAATATTTCGATCCCAGAAAAAGTAAAAGTTGCTTTATCCGGCAATATTTTAAATATTGAGGGACCTGTAGGTAAAAAAACTCTTAATATTGATCTTAATTTATTTAATTTAGATATTAAGGAAGGTAAAGAAATTTCAATAGTTCCAAAAAAAATTGATCAAGAAATCAAAAGACTTTGGGGAATGAATAGAAGTTTAATAAATAATGCAGTCACGGGATCATCAAAAGGGTATGAAAAAATCTTAGAACTAGTTGGAGTAGGATATAGAGCATCAATTAAAGGAAATCAATTAAATCTACAGTTAGGCTATAGTCATGATATAAATTTTGATATTCCTGAGGGGATAAAAATTTCTGTGGAAAAACAAACTACTTTAAAGATTACAGGTGTAGATAAGCAACAAGTTGGGTCTGTAGCATCGAAACTTAAAACATTGAGAAAAATTGAGCCTTATAAAGGAAAAGGTGTAAGAGAAAAAGGTCAGCATATATTAAAAAAAGAAGGTAAGAAAAAATAATGAAATTAGACACAAATAAAAGAAAGATATTTAGAGTAAGAAACAAACTTAAAAAAGTTCATGGCAATAATAGATTTAGATTGTCAATTTCAAGATCATTAAAAAATATTTCTGCACAAATAATAGATGATGTAAAAAATATAACTTTAATATCTGCATCTTCAGTCGAAAAGGATATTAGATCTGTATCAAAAGTTAATAAAACAGAATTATCAAAAATTGTAGCAGAAAAATTGGCAAAAAAAGCAAACGAGAAAAAAATAAATAAAATTTTTTTTGATAGAGCAGGTTATAAATATCACGGAAGAGTAAAAGTTTTTGCAGAAACTCTTCGAAAAAATGGAATGGATTTTTAAAAATGGATAACAAAGAAAAAAAAAATGATGATATTTTAGAAAAGTTGGTTCATATAAATAGAATTACAAAAGTAGTTAAGGGAGGAAGAAGATTTGGTTTTTCTGCTTTAGTTGTTGTAGGTAATCAAGCAGGTAAAATTGGTATTGCACATGCAAAAGCCAAACAAGTCCCTGATGCTATAAAAAAAGCAAATGAGATGGCAAGAAGAAAATTAATTCATATCCCATTAAGGGAGGGCAGAACTATTCATCACGATGTCAAAGCAAAAGAGGGTTCTGGAAAAATAGTTTTAAGAGCAGCATCCAAGGGAACAGGAATTATTGCTGGTGGTCCAGTCAGAGCTGTTTGTGAAGTATTAGGAGTGAAGGACATAGTTGCTAAATCAATGGGTACATCAAATGCTCATAATGTTATTAGGGCAACAATGAAAGCACTACTTAAACAAAATTCACCAAAACAAATATCATCAATAAGAAACAAAAAGATTTCAGAAATTATTGAAAAAAGAGGATAATGATTAAACTTAACAACACCTTCAAGCACAAAAAAAATAAGATTAGAGTCGGCCGTGGCATTGGCTCAGGTAAAGGTAAGACTTCTGGTAGAGGTGTTAAAGGACAAAAATCAAGATCAGGTGTAGCTATCAAAAGTTTTGAGGGTGGACAAATGCCATTATATCGAAGGTTACCAAAGCGAGGATTTAATACACTTAACAAAAAAAAAATTGCAATCTTAAATTTAGAAAAAATTCAATTTTTTATTGATAAAAAAAGTATTCCCACAAAAGAGATTATAAATAGTGAATTGTTAAAGAAATTAAAATTGATAAATAAAAGTTATACTAAATTAAAAATCCTAGGCACAGGTGAGATTAAAGATAAAATAAATATTGAAGCTGACTTAGCTTCAAAATCTGCAATCGAAAAATTAGAAAAAGTAGGTGGCTCACTACAGATTAAAAAATAATTTAGAATGAGTGCTACATCATCAAACACTGACTTAAGGAACAGAATAATCTTCACAATTGCAATTCTAGCTGTTTATAGATTTGGAACATTTGTTCCATTACCAGGAATTGATCCAGATCAACTAAAAATAATGATGGAAAGTAATCAAAAAGGTTTACTTGGGATGTTTAATGTGTTCGCAGGAGGAGCTGTAAGTAGAATGGCTATTTTTGCACTTGGTATTATGCCTTATATATCTTCAGCAATTATAGTACAACTTTTGACTGGAGTTTCAGATTATTTTAAAAATCTGAAGGCTCAAGGTGAAACAGGAAGATCTAAGATTGCTCAAATTACTCGATACGGAACCGTTTTGCTTGCTACTGTTCAAGGTTATGGATTAGCAGTTGGATTAGAGTCCTCAGCTAATTTAGTCATTAATCCAGGAATTTTTTTTAAGGTTTCCACGGTAACAACAATTGTAGCTGGTACTATCTTTTTGATGTGGTTAGGTGAACAAATTACACAGAGAGGAATAGGTAATGGAATATCTTTAATAATTTTTGCTGGAATAGTTGCCGAAATCCCAAGAGCTTTAGTAACCACATTTGAATTAGGTCGAACGGGTGCTGTTTCAACATTAATGATTATAGGAATATTTATTTTATTAATATTAACTGTTCTTTTTATTGTTTTTATGGAAAGAGCTTTAAGAAAAATATTAATTAATTACCCAAAAAGACAAATGGGTAACAAAATGTATGGAGGTGAGTCATCTCATTTACCTTTAAAGATAAATCAAGCAGGAGTAATACCCGCAATTTTTGCTTCAGCATTATTATTGCTACCTGTGACGTTTTCTAACTTTAATTTTTCTGAAAATGAGACTTTTTTAAATTTGAGCTCTTATTTTACTCAAGGTCAACCTCTTTACATGCTTCTATACGCATCGGGAATAATTTTTTTCACTTTTTTTTACACTTCTATTACCTTTAACCCAAATGAGACAGCTGATAACCTAAGAAAATATGGTGGATTTATTCCTGGAATTAGGCCAGGCGAAAGTACCGCTATTTATATTGAAAATATATTAACAAAATTGACTACAATAGGAGCATTATACTTAACACTAGTATGTTTAATGCCAGAATTTTTAATTGCTAATTATCCTATACCTTTTTATTTAGGGGGTACTTCTATTTTAATTGTGGTGGTTGTTGCAATAGATACTGTGACACAGATTCAAACAAGGTTAATGAGCTCCCAGTATGAACAGCTTATCAAAAAAACAAAATTTGGAAGATAACAAAAGTGAATGTAATCTTATTTGGACCTCCAGGCGCTGGTAAAGGAACACAAGCAAAATTTTTTGTAA
>CACLEQ010000005.1:0-40789 GCA_902605995.1 uncultured Pelagibacteraceae bacterium | reverse complement strand
CGCGAAGCCTAAGGCTTTTTTTAATTTCGCAAAAAAAAATAATTTGGGTTTTTTAGCTTTAGAATACACAGGTCATGGAAAATCATCTGGTAAATTTACTAATGGGAATATTACAAAATGGAGTAAGGATACAAGTATTCTTATAAAAAAAATTGTAAATAAAAATAAGATTATTTTTGTTGGTTCAAGTATGGGATCTTGGATATCATTAAATCAATTTCAAAAATTTAAAAAACAGATAGTTGGTTTTTTGGGAATCGGATCAGCCCCAGAATTTTTAGAAAATCTCATGTGGAAAAAATTTACAAAAAAAATCAAAGATGAACTTATAAAAAAAGAAAATTTACCATTTAAACCACGGAGATTATAAATATCCTATAACTCTTCAATTAATTAAAGATGGAAGAAAAAATAGAGTTTTTTAATAAAAAAATTGACTCAAAAATAAAGGTCACAATGGTTCATGGTCAAAAAGATGAAGTTGTACCAATTTCATATTCCAGAAAAATTTTAAAAATTTTTAGTAAAGCGAAAAAAAAATTGATAATAATCAAGAACGGTAATCATAGTTTATCCTCTCAAAAATATCTTCGTAAATTAAAAAAAGAGCTTAAATTTATTATTAACTAACTCTTTTAACTTTAGATTTTAAAGAAAGAGGATTAGATATTTTATCTACCATTTCTTTAGGACAAACTTGAACAAAATATTTTATTTCATCATCAAAATTTGAAATTATGTTTTGTGAAAAAAAAGATTTCGTTTCATTTGAATGTTCCAAGATTAAGTTTTTTAAATAATTTTTTCCAGAAATCAGTTTCAACATTTTGCCAAATAACGGTCTCTGGATTTACTTTTCTTTCAAATACATTTGATTTGTCATAAATAAATGCCATTCCTCCTGTCATACCAGCCGCAAAGTTATCACCCACATTTCCTAAAATAACAGCAGTACCACCTGTCATGTATTCACAGCCATTAGAGTCACATCCTTCGACAACAGTTATGGCACCAGAGTTTCTTACGGCAAATCTATCTCCAGCCTGACCAGCGGCATATAGTTTTCCTGATGTAGCTCCATATAGGACTGTATTTCCGATAATTGTATTTTCGTTTGAAATTAAATTACTTTCATCAGGAATACTGATAGAAATCGTAGCTCCCGACAACCCTTTACCAACATAATCGTTGGCATCTCCTTTAAGAACTAGTTTTAACCCCTTACAAGAGAAAGCTCCAAATGATTGTCCTGCAGAACCTTTGAAATTAAGCGTTAAGAAATTTTCATTTAAACTTTCATATCCATATTTTTTGTAAAGATGATGCGAAATTCTAGTTCCAACTGCTCTATTGGTATTTTTAATCAAAAATTCTTTATCTATTTTTTCTTTCCTATCTAAAGATCTTTCTATCTCAGGCCATATTTTTTGGTCTAATGTATCCGGTACATTATTAATTTTTAAATCTTCACAATACCTTTTGTTATTTCCTGAATCTGCTTGAACAAATAAAGGATTTAAATCTAAATCATCTAAATTTGGTGAAGCTTTGCTAACTTGCATTAACAAATCTGTTCTTCCAATAATATCATTTAAAGACTTAAACCCTATTTTAGCTAAAATTTCTCTGACCTCCGATGCTATAAAGGTAAATAAATTCACTACTTTATCTGGAGTACCATTAAACTTCTCTCTTAATTTTTCATCTTGGGTGCAAACTCCAACAGGACATGTATTTGAATGACATTGTCTGACCATAATACATCCCATAGCAACCAAAGCTGTAGTTGCAACACCATATTCCTCAGCTCCCATCATTGCAGCTATGACTACATCTCTTCCAGTTTTGATCCCACCGTCAGTTCTTAAAGTCACCTTATGCCTTAAATTATTTAATGTAAGTACTTGATTGGCTTCAGTGAGGCCCATCTCCCAAGGAATACCAACATATTTAACGCTTGTTTGAGGAGTGGCACCTGTGCCACCGTTATGACCTGAGATTAAAATAATATCCGCTTTTGCTTTAGCTACTCCAGCAGCGATTGTTCCAACTCCGGATGATGCCACTAATTTTACCCCAACTCGTGCATGAGGATTTATCTGTTTTAAGTCATAAATTAATTGGGCTAAATCCTCTATTGAATAAATATCATGATGAGGTGGTGGTGAAATCAAAGTTACTCCTGGTGTTGAATGTCTTAATTTAGCTATCTCATCAGTTACTTTAAATCCAGGAAGTTGACCACCCTCACCAGGTTTTGCACCTTGCGCTATTTTTATCTCTATTTCATTACAGTTATTTAAATAATTTACAGTTACCCCAAATCTTGCAGATGCAATTTGTTTTACTCTTGAGTTTGCGCTGTCACCATTATTTAAAACTTTAAATCTTTTCTCATCTTCGCCACCTTCACCGCTACATGAAGCACCTTTAATACGATTCATTCCTATTGCCAATGTTTCATGTGCTTCTTTAGATAGCGCACCATGAGACATACTCCCACTACCAAATCTTTTCAAAATTTTTTCTACAGGCTCTACATATTTAATATCTATTGATGATCCTAATTTTTTTTTTCTAAAATCAATTAAGTCTCTTAAATTTATCGGCGGTAAATTATATATTCCCTCAGCATATCTTTTATATGCAGAATATGAATTGGATCCTACAGCGCTTTGCAATAAATGAATTAGTCTTCCTTGGTATTGATGTGTTTCACCATTTTTTCTATATCTGTAAATACCTCCTATTGGTAATACTGTATTTGTACTTTCAAAAGCCTCTTTATGAATTTGACGAATTTTTTTTTCAATACCTATAAGTCCAATACCAGAAATTTTAGATGTTACGCCTGGAAAATAGTCATCTACAATAGTTCTGCTTAATCCTACAGTTTCAAAATTACATCCGCCTCTATAAGAACTTATCACGGAAATACCCATTTTTGACATAATCTTAAGAAGACCAGCATTAACAGATTTAATATATCTCTCTACACAATCATCAAAACTGTATTGTCCAAACAACTTTTTCTCGTATCTTTGATAAAGACTATCGAAAGCTAAATATGGGTTTACCGTAGTTGCACCAACACCAATTAACGTCGCGAATGAGTGCGTGTCCAAGGCTTCACCAGATTGAACATTAATTGATACGTATCCTCTTAACTTCTTATTGATTAAAAAAGAATTTATGGCACCAACACATAATAACATTGGCATTGGTAACCTCTCAGAAGAAATTTCTTTATCACTCAATATAATTTGGGTAACACCTTTTCTAACTGAAATTTCTGACTCTCTTTGAATTCTTTCGAGGGCAATGCTCAAAGTTTCATTTTTTGAAAAGGAGCAATCAATCGTTTTAGAGTTCTGACCAAAAAAATTAATAAATCTAATAAATTGTGAATTTGATAATATTGGACTATTTAAAACATAAATATTTTCTTTGGTAAGAGTATCAAAATCAATAATATTACCTAAATTTCCAAATCTGGTTTTTAAGCTCATAACTTTATTTTCACGCAATGAGTCAATTGGAGGATTTGTTACCTGACTGAAATTTTGCCTAAAGAAATGATATAATGGTCTATATTTATCAGACAGAACAGCTAAAGGAGTATCGTCACCCATTGATCCTGTTGCTTCTTTTGCATCTTCTGCCATGGGATGTAAGATTAATTCTAGATCTTCTAAACTAATTCCAAAAGTATGTTGTCTTCTTCTTAGATCTTCTCCTTCAAAATTATTTTTTTCATTAGATATAATAAGTTTTTCATCTAAATCTATTATCTGCGAATTAAAATGTTTATATTCTTTCGCTAAAAAATCTTTTATTTGATCGTTTGAAAAAACTTTTCCTTTCTCGATTCTTACACCAATAATTTCTCCTGGACCCAATCTTCCTTTTGATAAAATTTTTTTTTCGTTCAATTCAATCATACCTGTTTCGGAGCCTGCAAAAAGTAATTTGTCTTTTGTAATTGCATATCTTAGTGGTCTTAATCCATTTCTATCATTCGCTGCAATTACCCACTCATTATCAGTAGCTGCGATTGCAGCTGGTCCGTCCCATGGTTCCATGGTGCTATTTAAAAAATTGAAAAGCTGTTGATGACTTTTAGGCAAAGTTTTGTTCTTTTTTGACCACGCATCTGGGATCAACATTAATTTTGCTAAAGGGGCTGGTTGACCAGATTTATTCAGCAGCTCAAATACATTGTCTAAAGCAGCTGAGTCGGACACTCCTTTTTGTATTACAGGCTTCAAATTCTCAATATTTTCGAAGAGCGGACTGTTCATCTCTTCCTCGTGGACTTTCATCCAATTTTTATTTCCTTTGTAAGTATTAATTTCCCCGTTATGTGCAACAGCCCTAAAGGGTTGAGCCAAGCTCCAACTTGGTGCAGTATTTGTAGAGAATCTTTGATGAAAAATCGCGTACCTTGAAATAAATCTTTTGTCCAATAAATCTAAATAAAAATCTGATATAGCCTCAGCTAGGAACATTCCTTTATAAATAATTGATTTTGAGCTTATAGAGCATATGTAAAAATTATTTAACGACGCTTCAAAAGCTTTATTTTCAATTCTTTTTCTAGTTTCATATATTTTTCTTTCCAGTTCTTTATCCAAAAGATTTTGGTCATTAGGTCTAAATAATACCTGAATGATTTCCGGCATTGTTTGAAAAGCTTTTTCTCCCAAAACTTTTGGGTTTACCGGAACCTGTCTCCAACCATAAATGCTAAAATCATTTTTTGTCAATTCACTTTCAACAATAGTTTTACAACTTTCTTGGGTTGAATAATCATTTCTAGGGAGAAAAATCATTCCTACACAAATTTCAGAATTATCATAATCATGACCAGTAACTTCAACCTTTTCTATAAAGAAATCTTTAGGAATTTCTAAATGTATTCCTGCTCCATCACCTGTTTTTCCATCAGCATCTACAGCTCCTCTGTGCCAAACTGCTTTTAATGCTTCAATTCCATAATCAACAACAGCTCTGGATTTCTTTCCTTCCGTCGAAGCTATTAGTCCTACTCCGCAGGCATCATGTTCCATATCTTCGGAATAAATATAATTTTTCTTTAATAATTTAAAATTTTTATTGTAATTTTTCACTAAGCTACTTTCGTTTTTTTAATTTCAATATTTTCAAGATAATTTTTAATACCTATCGCTGCGTCTCTTCCATCTTTTATTGCCCAAACAACTAATGATGCACCTCTAACTATGTCACCAGCAGCAAAAACACCTTTAATATTAGTTTCTAAAGTATCAAAATCAGTTTTAATAGTTCCCCATTTTGTAACCTGTAATTCTTGTGCGTCGAATAATTGTGGAAGATTTTCTGGATCAAAACCTAATGCTTTTATGACCAAATCTGCTTTTACCTCAAATTCGGATCCTTTTTTTATCTCGGGTTTTCTTCTTCCTGAGTCATCGGGTTCACCTAATTGAATACGATCTACAATTATTTTTTCAACTTTATTTTTACCTTTAAATTCTTTTGGACTTGAGAGCCATACAAATTCTACACCTTCTTCCTCGGCATTTGATACCTCTCTAGCTGATCCAGGCATATTCACTTTATCTCGTCTATAAAGACATTTTACAGATTTAGCTTTTTGTCTAACAGAGGTTCTAACACAATCCATAGCTGTATCACCTCCACCAATAACAATTACATCTTTGCCCTCAGCATTTAATATACCTTTATCAAATAGTTCTACTTTATCACCTAGACCTTTTTTATTTGATGAAGTTAGAAACTCCATCGCAGGAAAAATGTTATTTAAATCATTACCAGGTAAATTTATTTCTCTTGATTTGTAAACTCCTGTGGCAATTAAAATTGCATCATGTTTTTTTCTTAATTGATCTAAAGTTGCATCTTTACCAACCTCAAAATTCTGGACAAACTCTATTCCACCTTCCTCTAATATTTTAGTTCTTCTTTCAACAACATGTTTCTCTAGCTTAAAATTTGGTATACCATAGATTAATAATCCACCTGCACGATCATAGCGATCATAAACAGTAATCTTATAACCATTTTTTCTTAATTGTTCTGCTGCGGCCAATCCTGCAGGCCCCGCTCCAATTATCCCAACACTTTGATTTTTTTCAAATTTTACCTCAATTGCTTTAACCCAACCTTTTTCCCAGGCAGTATCTGTTATGTATTTTTCAACCGAACCAATAGTAACGGTTCCATGTCCAGATTGTTCAATAACGCAGTTTCCCTCACAAAGTCTGTCTTGTGGACAAATTCTTCCACAAACTTCAGGCATATTATTTGTGCTTTGTGACAATTCATATGCCTCTTTTAATCTTCCTTCAGCAGTTAATTTTAACCAATCAGGTATATTATTACTTAGTGGGCAATGAACTTGACAGAAAGGAACTCCACATTGGGAACATCTGCTTGATTGCTCCTCAGCTTTTTTGGTAATAAATTCATCATAAATTTCATTAAAATCATCTTTTCTGTCTTCAATCTCTCTTTTAGGTGGTGTTTGTTGACCTATTTTTACGAATTTTAACATTTTATCAGTCATAATATATTGTTCTCTAGATTAGATTATACAGTATTTTTTTAAGTAAAAGGATTATTTAGGTCAATATTTATGACCTAAATATAACAATATTCGGCGAAAAATTTAGTAATTTTTTTTTTTGCATACCTAATATGATTTAATCGAATTGTTTAAAATGAACATTTTTTGAGTTACGACAATTAAATGTTAACAGATTTTATAGAAATTCTAATACTGTCTGCAATTCAAGGAATATCTGAATTTCTTCCAATAAGCTCCTCCGCTCACCTAATCTTAGTTTCTAATTTTTACAACTTTAAAACAAGCTCTTTATTAATTGACATAAGTCTACACCTCGGATCTCTTTTTGCGATTTTGTTTTATTTCAAAAAAGACTTACTCGATTTCAGTCAGAATAAAAAACTTTTGAAATTAATTATCATTGGATCATTACCAGTGATTATTTTTGGCTACATACTTCATTCATCTGAACTGATATATCTATTAAGAAATGTAAAAATTATAGCGTTTGCTACGTTATTTTTTGGGGTTATACTTTTTTTTTCTGATCAAAGAAAAACAGATCAAAATATTAATAAGAATTTGAATGTTAAAATAATAATTATAATAGGTCTTTTTCAAATTCTTGCTTTGATACCAGGTGTTAGTAGGGCAGGTATAGCTATAACTGCCGCAAGATTTTTAAAATTTAATCGGGTTGACTCAAGTAAAATTTCTTTTTTATTATCTATTCCTGCTTTAGCAGGAGCTAGTTTTCTAGGGCTTAAAGATGCTTTGAATCAATCATTAAATTTTAATTTTTTAATTTTTATTTCAATTATTTTATCATTTATATTTTCTTATCTTACGGTAAAATACTTTCTAATATTTATTAATAAATTTTCCTTAAATTTATTTGTTATATATAGAATATTATTAGCTATAACTTTATTGTTCATAATATATTATTAGATTTCTTTTTTAAAATTGGAAGTAATTGAGAAAATAAAACACCACCTAAAATAAATATACAACCCCAAACGTTGCTTACACCTAAAATTTGATCAAGTAAAAACCACGCAGCTATAGTTGCAAAAACTCCCTCTAATGAAAAAATTATTGCAGCAGGGGCAGGGGTAATATTTTTTTGTGCATAAATTTGTAAAACAAATGCAATTCCCCCCGACAGAACTCCTGCATAAAGAATTGAGTCAATTTCATTCATTATATTTTGTAAAATAAATTCTTCATAAAAAAAACCTACAATATAAGAAAAAAATGCAACTATTAATGTTTGGACAGCACCAATAGTTAATGGAAGATTAAATTTTTTTATAATAATGCCAACAAAAATAATATGGGTACTCCAAAAAAAAGCACCCAAAATCACAAGTCCATCTCCTAACCTTATGGTGGTATCATAAAAATTTGTTAATAAGTATCCACCAACAAGACATAAAGTTACCGATGGCCAGATACTCCAATGAATTGATTTTTTTGCAAATAAAAAAATTATTATTGGTACAAGTGGAACATAGAAAATTGTAAAAAAAGCCGCGTTTGCGACATCAGTATAAAGTAATGCTACCTGTTGTAAGGCAGATCCTAAAAAAAGAGAAGACCCAATTAAAAATGAAAAAAAAGAGAAGGTTTTTAAATCTAAGCTTAATTCTAATTTAGCTTTTCCATACTCAAAATAAAATGCAAAAGGTAAGATTGCCAAAAAACCTACAAAAAATCGGACAGAGTTAAAAGTAAAAGGACCAATATCATCCATTCCAGTATCTTGTGCAATAAAAGTTGTGCCCCAAATGAAAGTGCATAATAAAGCACTTAATAATGAAATAGTTCTTGTCATGACAATCTCTTTTTTTTTAAAAAGCTAGTTTATATGCAAAGTTTTTTCCTAAATTTTCTTTAAGATCATTATTAAAACGTGCTGCCTCGGCTCCATCAATAATTCGATGATCATAAGATAATGAGAGTGGTAACATAACCCTAGTAACAAATTTACCATTTTTAAAAACTTGTTTTTTTTCCGATTTACCAACTCCAAGAATAGCAACCTCTGGAAAATTTATGATTGGAGTAAAAAATGAACCACCAATTCCACCAAGACTTGTAATGGTCATTGAACCTCCAAATAACTCTTTTTTTTCGATCTTAAGATTCCTACATTGATTACTTAACTTTTTTAGTTCATTTCCTATAAAAGAAATTTTCTTATCGTCTGCATTTCTTAATTTTGGAACCATCAGACCATGTGGCGTGTCTACTGCTATACCAATATGATAATACTTTTTTAAAGTCATTTTTCCTTTTTCAATTTCATCAATTGAGGAATTAAAATTTGGAAATTTTTTAAGCGAAGCGGTAAGAGCCTTAACTATAAATGCTAATGGGGTAATTTTCTTTTTTTCACCAGTATAAATGTCTTTAAGTGAACTTCTAAATTCTTCCATTTCGGTAATATCTGCCTCATCGTGATTTGTTACATGAGGAATATTAGACCAAGAGTTCATCAAATATTTTGATGAAAGTTTTTTAACCCTTGGTATGTCTTTAATTTCGACCTCGCCAAACTCTGTGTGTGAATATTCAATTTCTATTTTTTCATTCTCTTTTAATTGAACTTCATTTTTATTTTGATTTGACTTTTTTAAAACAAATGATTTTACATCTTCCTCTGTAACCCTTCCTCGACTTTCACTTCCTGAGACTTTATTTATGTCAACCCCTAGCTCTCTTGCAAATTTTCTTACTTTAGGAGAGGCTGATACTAATAAATAATCGTTTAGTGACATATTATAGTTTCGTTGGCATCGGTTTGTCTGGATCTATTTTATACTTTCTAATTGCTTCAGTTGCATATTTAGATGCTAAAAGTTGTTCTTTTGCTAAAACACTTAAACCATAAGCAACTATATGTTCTTTATCTACCTCAAAAAATTTTCTTAAATTTTTTCTCGTATCGCTCCTTCCAAAACCATCTGTTCCCAATGAATAAAAACTTTTTTTAATATAAGGTCTTATTTGATCGGTATTCATTCTCATATAGTCAGAAGCTGCTAATATTGGACCTTCACTTTTACCCAAACATTGCTCAACATATGAGATTTTTTGCTCTTTGTCTGGATTTAATAAATTATATCTCTCTGTTTCTAAACCCTCCCTTCTTAGTTCATTAAAACTTGTCACGCTCCAAACCTCGCTATCTATATTATATTCTTTCTGTAATACTTCAGCCCCAGCAATCATTTCTCTAAGAATTGTACCTGAACCTAAAAATTGAATTTTTGTTTTCTTATGTTTATTGAATTCTTTTATTTTATACATACCCTTAAGAATGCCATCCTCACATTTTTTATCCTTCGGCATTTCTGGGTGAGAATAATTTTCATTCATGGTAGTTATATAATAAAAAATATTTTCATTTTTTTCATGCATTCTTCTTAAACCTTCTCTAAAAATGACAGCAAGCTCATAATGAAAGGTTGGATCATATGAAATACAATTTGGTATAGTAGATGCCAGTAAATGACTGTGACCGTCTTGATGCTGAAGTCCTTCCCCTGCTAATGTAGTCCTTCCAGCAGTAGCCCCTATTAAAAAACCCCTCGATTGGCTATCTGCACCAGCCCAAGCAAAATCCCCTATTCTTTGAAAACCAAACATTGAATAAAATAAATAAATGGGAATCATCTCTATGTCATGATTTGTGTAGGATGTACCAGCAGCAATCCAAGAGGACATTGCACCTGCTTCTGTAATGCCTTCCTCTAAAACTTGCCCACTTTTCTCTTCTCGATAAGAGCTTAGTTGAGCAGAGTCTTCTGGTTCATATTTTTGACCCTCATGAGCGTAAATTCCCACTTTCTGAAAAAAACCCTCCATGCCAAATGTCCTAGCCTCGTCAGGTATTATTGGGACTAACCTAGGTGCTACATTTTTATCTCTTAATAAACTTGTAAGCATTCTTACTAGAGCCATTGTTGTAGACATTTCCTTTTTTCCAGTAGACTCTTTCATATTATCAAAAATATTTTTTGGAGGTGCTTTTATTGGCTTAGCAAATGAAGTTCTTTCTGGAATGAAACCACCTAGTTTCAGCCTTCTCTCTTTTATATATTTAATTTCAGGTGAATTTTGAGTAGGTTTATAATACTCTATATTTCTTACTTGATCATCTGTTAAAGGAACATCAAATCTATCTCTGTAATACATCAGGTCATCAATATCTAATTTTTTTGTTTGATGAGTGGTATTTACACTTTCACCACTTTTACCCATCCCATAACCCTTAATGGTTTTAGCTATAACAACTGTAGGGCTTCCGATATTTTTAGAGGCCTTGTCATAAGCAGCAAAAACTTTGTGAGGGTCATGTCCACCTCTATTCAATTTCCAGATATCTTTATCAGAAAGACTTGATACTAGTTCTTTAGTCTCTTGATATTTACCAAAAAATTTTTCTCTAACATAAGCACCATCTCTTGCTTTTATAGCTTGATATTCTCCATCTACTGTTTCGTTCATTACTTTTACTAAATGCCCTGTCTTATCATTAGATAATAATGGATCCCAATATGATCCCCATATAACTTTAATTACATTCCATCCTGCTCCTCTAAATATACCCTCCAACTCTTGGATAATTTTTCCATTTCCTCTTACTGGTCCATCTAATCTCTGAAGATTACAATTTACTACAAATATCAAATTATCTAATTTTTCTCTGGCCGCTAAACCAATAGCGCCTAAAGACTCTGGTTCATCCATTTCACCATCACCCAAAAATGCCCAAACTTTTCTTCCTTCATCTTTTAACAAACCTCTGTTAATTAAATATTTCATGTATCTTGCTTGATAGATTGCTAACATTGGACCCAAGCCCATTGAAACAGTTGGAAATTGCCAAAAATTTGGCATCAACCAAGGGTGTGGATAAGAAGACAATCCTCCAGAATTGATTTCTTGTCTAAAACTGTCTAATTGTTTTTCATCTAAACGTCCTTCAAGGAAAGCTCGTGCATACATTCCTGGTGCACTATGACCTTGAAAATAAATCAAATCTCCCCCAAATTTATTATTTTTTGCTCGCCAAAAATGATTCATACCAACATCATATAAAGTTGCAGCTGAGGCGAATGTTCCAATGTGTCCCCCGAGTTCAGGAAACTTTTTATTAGCTCTAACTACCATTGCTGCTGCATTCCATCTAATCAATGATCTAATTCTTCTCTCAATATTCTGATCACCATTTGATTTTTTTTCTTCACTTGATGGAATTGTATTGATGTATGGAGTATTTTGTGTGTACGGAATATTTACTCCTTCCATATAAGCCTTGTTAATTAATTCTTTAATTAAAAAGTGTGCTCTTTGATCTCCATCTTTTTCTATTACTGCAGTTAAAGAGTCGAGCCAATCATTAGTTTCTAGTGGATCCAAGTCGCCTTTACTTAAGCTTTGAATAATCTCTGGTTTTTGCCTCTTAATAATTTTGCTTTCATTTTTTTGTTTTATTTCTCTTTCTAAAGAATTTTCATCTTTCTCTTTAATTTTTTCTAGGGAAGTTTCAGCCTCCTTAATTAAATTTTCTGTATTTTTTGGAACTTCTTCCAAAGTTGATGGTGAAATATTGTTTCCAGACACAACAAGTAAAAGGTCACCTTTTGAAACTTTATCTCCAATCTTAACCTCTACTTTTTCAATTTTTCCCTCTATTGTTGATGGAATTTCAACGCTGGATTTATCACTTTCGATCGTGATTACTGGATCATTCTTTTTAATTTCCTGACCCGGCTTTACTAAAAGTTCTATTACCTCAACATTCTCAAATTCTCCAATGTCAGGAACTAATAATTTTTCAGTCATTTATTAATGTTTTATACAACATAAAAATGTAGTACATTACAAATTTTAACACATTCTGCACAATTTTTTGACATTCTTTAATTACAAAATACTTTAATGTTTAAAAAATTATTTAAGATACTTGTTCAATCAAAAAGTGAAGCTAAACTTGATGCTAATTTGTGGATTCAGTCATTACTTTTGAGAGAGAAATACAAAAAACTTAATTACTAAAGTATTTCCACACATAAAGCTATACCCATTCCCCCTCCAATACAAAGAGTTGCACAACCTTTTTTTTTATTTTGTTTTCTCATTTCATGAATTAACGTGACAAGAATCCTAGCTCCCGATGCTCCAATAGGATGACCAAGAGCTATAGCGCCACCATTTACATTCACTCTAGTTTCATCGATGTTAAGCTCACGAATAACTGCAATACTTTGAGCAGCAAATGCTTCATTAATCTCAAATAAATCAATTTCCTCAATTCGCCAATTCGCTTTTTCTACCGCCGACCTAACAGCGCTTATGGGTCCTAATCCCATTAATGAAGGATCTACACCAACAGATGCCCAAGATACAATTTTAACAAAAGGCTCTATCGATTTTTTTTCCGCTTCTTCTAAAGAAGATAATAACAAAACTGCAGCTCCATCATTAATACCTGATGAATTACCAGGAGTAACTGTGCCGTTTTCTTTAAAAGCTGTTTTTAATTTTTGTAAATCTTGAAATTTAATATCAAATCTTGGGTGCTCGTCTTTATTTATAATTGTGTCATTAATTTTTACATCTACTAGCTCATCTTTGAACTTGTCATTCTCAATTGCCTTTTGGGCTTTTTTTTGTGAGCTAAGTGCAAAATTATCTTGAGCATCCCTTAATATTTCAAATTTTTCAGCAATGTTCTCTGCGGTGACTCCCATGTGATAATTATTAAAAGCATCTAAAAGACCATCATGTATCATTGTGTCTATCAGTTTATCATGAGAAATTTTTTTTTCTTCTCGATAATAAATTGAATGAGGTGCTAGCGACATATTTTCTTGACCACCAGAAATTACTTTTTTTGCTCCACCGAGTTTTATTGATTGATAACCTGAGATTACTGATCTTAAGCCAGATCCACAAACCTGATTTACCATATATGCTGGTTTTGAAATTGAAATACCAGCATTTATTGCTGCTTGTCTTGCAGGATTCTGTCCATTGCATGCAGTTAATACTTGTCCCATTATTACTTCATCAATCTCATCACTATTTATTCTAGATCTTTTGATAACTTCTCTAATTGCTATAGAGCCTAATTGATCAGCTTTTATATTTTTTAAAATCCCTTTATAAGTACCTATCGGAGTTCTAACAGCACCAATTATTACAACCTCATGAGATTTATTATTCATAAATTTTTAAGTTTTCTTACGCTTAAAATACACTATTAATTATTATACTATAGTAAAAAAATATTTAAATTGCGCCTGTAGCTCAACTGGATAGAGCGCTTGGCTACGGACCAGGAGGTTCTGGGTTCGACTCCTAGCAGGCGCACCAAAATTTTAAAATATGTTAAAATGGCTTTTTAAATCATCCTTGCAAAACTCAGTAATTTATTTTCTTATAATTATCTTTTTGATTTTATTACTTTTGACTTTTATATTATAAAAAATTTATGACCAAAGAATTTGAACAAATAAGTTTAAAACCAGGTTTCATGAAACATAATGGTGGTGTTTTATTTAGAAATATATCTGAAAATGAATTTGAATTTAAAACAACTATTAAAGAAAATCATTTAAATGCTGCAAAAATTACTCATGGAGGCTATCTGTCTGCTTTAATTGATGCAGGAGCTGGTACAGCCGCGCATAGATCTGCTGAAAACTCACAGTGTGTAACAATATCATTAGATATAAAATTTATAGGCACCTCAAAATTAAACGATGAAATAATAGGAAATGTAAAAATTCTTAAAAAAACAAATACATTAGTATTTTTATTTTGTGAATTAAGATGTAAAGATAAAACAATTACATCTGCTTCTGGTGTTTGGAAAATTTTAAAAAAAAAATAATTTTTTTTCTTTTTAAACTTAGTTAATTATGCAAAAATATAATTTGATGTAAAAATGAGAACTTTTTACCATCCGATTCGGTCATGTTTTAGTCTATTTTTGTTCTTAGACAGCAACTACATCTGGTAGGTGAAAAAAATAATATACCAAAGATAGAAATGATAAAAAATAAAATTAATGCTGTTCTTGGGCCTACTAATACCGGGAAAACTCACTTGGCTATTGAGACGATGCTGTCTTTTGATAGTGGAATGATTGGTTTTCCACTTAGACTATTAGCAAGAGAAATTTATGACAAAGTAATTAAAAAAATTGGGTCTGAAAAAGTTGCTTTAATTACAGGCGAAGAAAAGAAAATACCACCTGACGCTAAATTCTTCTTTTGCACAGTAGAATCTATGCCAATCGATAAACAATTGGACTTCGTGGGAGTCGATGAAATTCAAATGTGCGCTGATCATGAAAGAGGTCATATTTTTACAGAAAGATTATTAAACATGAGAGGAAATAAACTTACAATGTTTATGGGTTCAAATACTATAAAAAATATAATTTCAAAACTTAATGATGATATTGAGTTTATATACAAAGAAAGATTTTCCAAACTTTCATATTCAGGATATAAAAAAATTTCAAGAATAGATAGAAAAACAGCAATAATTGCTTTTTCTGCAGAAGATGTATATGCAATCGCAGAGTTAATTAGAAGACAAAAAGGAGGTGCAGCTATTGTAATGGGCTCCTTAAGTCCAAAAACAAGAAATGCCCAAGTTGAATTATATCAATCAGGTGATGTTGATTTTTTGGTTGCAACAGATGCAATTGGAATGGGGATAAATATGAACCTTGATAATGTATATTTCTCTAATTTAAAAAAATTTGATGGAAAAAAATCTAGAAAACTTAATTTATCAGAAATAGGACAAATTGCTGGAAGAGCGGGTAGATATCTTAATGATGGAAATTTTGGTGTAACAGGGCAATGTAAAGATATCAATCCAGAAAATATAGATTTATTAGAAAATCATAAATTTGAAGAAATTGAATCTTTATTCTGGAGGAATTCAGAATTAAATTTTGACAATCCATTATCATTGATCAAATCTTTAGATGAAAAACCGAAAGAAAATTGGCTTAGAAAAATACATGAATGTGAAGATGAAAAAGCTCTTAAATTTTTTCTAAGGGAAGACAGTTTGAGGAATGTTAATTTTGACAAACAGAAATTAAAATTATTATGGGAATGCTGTCAAATACCAGATTTTGTGAAAAAAACTTATGGAAATCATTACGAAGTTATAGGCAATGTTTTTAAATATTTAAGTGATGATAAAAAACGAATTCCAAGTGATTATATACGCCTTCAACTAATTAAATTAGATAATCTAGAAGGAAATGTTGATTCTTTATCAAATAGAATTGCAAATGTTAGAACTTGGTCATATGTTTCTAATAAAAATAATTGGGTTGAAAATCAAGAATATTGGATAGAAAAAACAAAATCTTTAGAGGATAAACTTTCAGATAGACTTCATGAAGAACTTACAAAAACTTTTATTGACAAAAGAGCAAGTATTTTAGCTAGAGGTCTAAAACAAGATATGGAATTTAAAACAAAAATTTTAGAAAATAATAATGTTTATGTAGATGACCAATTTATAGGTAGAATAAATGGATTAAAATTAGAATTAGATTTAAAAGAAGGATCTTTGGAGACTGATATTAAATCTCTTAAAAAAGCTGCTAGGCAAACAGTGGGCCCAGAACTGGAAAAAAGAATTAAGATGATAACAGAAACTGGGTTAATTGAATTAAATGATAATTTTAAAATTTATTGGAATAAATTTGCAATTGCTAAATTAGTTTCAGGTAAAGATTATTTAAATCCAAATTTTGATCTAATAGTAGACGATATTTTGGAACAAACACAAAAAGAAAATTTAAAATCTTATATTGAAAAATGGTTAAAAAATAAAATTAATACAGTTCTAAAAAATTTAATTGATCTAAAAAACTTAAGGGAGAAAAACTCATCTGTAAAAGCACTGGCTTACCAACTTTACGAAAATAATGGTGTTCTCAAAAGAGAACAAGTTTTTGAATATCTCAAAACTTTAGGTCAAACAGAGAGAAGAGTATTAAGAGATCATGGTGTAAAATTTGGAAGATACCATATTTTTCTTCATAAGTTAATAAAACCTGCGGCAGTCTCGTTAAGAACTTTACTTTGGAAAAACTATCATCAAAAATATTTAAACTTGAAGCCACCAGCATTTGGTCTAAATTTTTTAATAAATAAAAATCTTACTAATAAAAACTTTATGTTGCTTTGTGGTTATGAAAAATTTGACAATTTTTTTGTAAGAATTGACATTTTAGAGAGGTTATTTATGAAAATAATAAACTCAGATAAAGAAATTAAGGTAATTCCTGAAATGCTAAACTTATTAGGATGTGATAAAGAAAATTTTAAAAAACTTCTTCAAAAGATGAATTACAAGATAACTCAAAAAAATGGTGATATTTTCTTTAGATATTTTCCTAAAAAAGAAAGAAAAAAAAATTTCATTAAAAAAGGAACAAAAGAAAGCCCTTTTGAAGTACTCAAAAATTTAAGTTTTAACCAATAATTATGTTTTTTAATAAAAAAAAAGAAATCTATAATCTAAATAAAATTGCCGCCTTGTTAATCCATGCTGCTAAAATTGATGAAAATTTTTCTAATAAAGAAGAAGAAATAATTAAAAAAACTCTTATAGAGATTGGTGCTAAAAATGAACATATTGTCGAAATAATAAAACAAGGAAAAAAGATAGAGGAAAACTCAAACCAAATTTTAGAATTTACTAGGGAAGTAAAAAATATGAGCAATGGAGATAAAATTAGAATAATAGAGTCTCTTTGGAGAATTGTATATTCTAATAACGAAGCTGATATTTATGAGACAAATTTAATGAGAAGACTTGGGGGATTATTATATATTGACAGTAAGACCATGGGAGTTATTAAGGAAAAAATTAAAGGTGAATATTCTGAGTGACTTATTTAGTAAATGATAAATGCATAAAATGTAAATTAATGGATTGTGTTGAAGTATGTCCTGTAGATTGTTTTTATGAGGGAAAAAATATGCTTGTAATTAAACCTGATGAGTGTATAGATTGTGGCGTTTGCGAGCCAGAATGTCCTGTTAATGCCATAATAGCTGATACAGAGCCTGGAAATGAAAAATGGTTAGAAATCAATTCCAAATATTCAGATATCTGGCCAAACATAAGCGAAAAAAAAGATCCTCCTTCGGATCATGAAAAATATAAAGATGAACAAAATAAGTTTGAAAAATATTTTAAAGAAAACATTTAAAAAAAAAAATAAAAATACTCCAAAAAAAAAAGTTACTAAAAAAGTTTCAAAGAAAAAAAAAACATTAGAAAAAAAAATAAAAAAAATTACAAAGCCTAAAATAAAAAAAAATTTAATAAAAAAATCGTTAAAAAAAAAGGAAACTACTTCTGACTCTAAATCAGATAATTTAAGAATACCCAAAAGTAATGAAATCAAACCAGAAATTAAAAAAGTTAAAAAGCAAGAAACTGAAAAAAAAGAATACAAAGTTAAAGATTATGTAGTTTACCCTAAACATGGTGTTGGTCAAATTACGGAATTCAAAAAAATAAACATAGGTGGAATTGATGTGGAAACTTATGTAATTAAATTTGAAAAAGACAAAGCAAACGGCATGGTCCCAGTAAACAAACAATCACATATCCGTGCTTTAGCAACAATAAATCAGGTGAATAAATGCATATCTATTTTAAAAAGTAAGCCAAAAATAAAAAGGTCAATGTGGAGCAGAAGAGCTCAAGAATATGAAGCCAAAATCTCGTCAGGTAAAATTTACGAACTTGCAGAAGTTGTAAGAGATCTTAATAAAGGTGATGATCTCATGGTTGATCAATCATATAGTGAGAGACAACTTTTTGAAAAAGCTTATGAGAGAATATTATCAGAATTTAAAATCATACTAAATATCTCATTAGAAGATACTCAAAAAAAATTAGATAAAGCTTTAAAAAGAAATATTAATACTGAAACAAAACCAGCAACATCTTCAACAAAAACATCCTCACCAAACTTAAATGAAGATGAACCTGTTGCCGAGAGTGATGAAACTTTAGAAGAATAAAAAAAAACGCTTCCCACACGAAATCGTTATGGAAAGCGTTTTAATAAAAGAATACTAAGTTATTATCTTCTTCTTCTTTTCTTAGCTTTTTTCTTAGCTTTTTTCTTAGCCTTCTTTGCTTTTTTTCTTCTCTTAGGCATCTTTAGCTCCCTTATTTAGTTAAACGAATCAAAATGATTCGTGAATTAACTATTTTTATTTTTTTATCTAGGTTATGTCAATTCTTTAATTAATTATAAATAACAAAAAAAAATAAAAATTAATTTTTTTTTATTTTTTTTTTAATATTAAAAAAAGATAGTGTTTATGCGTATAATTTTGAATAAATATAAGGATATTTAATAAAGTTTTTCTAATTCATTTTTATATTTTTCTAAAATTTTTTTTCTTTTTAGTTTTAATGTTGGAGTTAACATTCCATTTTCAATTGTAAATTCTTCATTAATTAATTTAAATTTTTTAACTTTTTCTACCAAAGATAGATTTTTATTTAAATTTTCTAGATATATTTCAATTTCATTAAAATTTTCACTTTCACTTACTATTAGAGCAACCAAGTAAGTTTTTTTGTCTCCATAAACGAAACTTTGTCTAATTTTTTCGCTAAGACCTAGTAAGTTTTCTATTTTTGATGGAGAAATATTATCTCCACCCAAATTAACTATAATTTCTTTTTTTCTATCTGTAATTTTTAAATTTCCGTCTTTAGTAATTTCTCCTATATCTCCTGTATGTAACCATCCATTCTTTATTATCTCATTAGTTTCTTTTTCCATATTCCAATATCCAAGCATTACATTTTCTCCCTTAACTAATATTTCCCCATCCTCAGCTATTTTAACTTTATTTGTTTTAAAGGGTGGTCCAACACTCTCGATTTTGATTTTTCCAGGAATATTACAACTTACAACTGGTGATGTTTCTGTTAATCCATAACCCTGCAAAGTAGGTAGACCAATAGAGTTTAAAAATTCACCAATTTTTTGATCTAAAGCTCCTCCACCAGAAACAAAAGCCTTTAATTTTCCACCAAACTGTCTTTTGATTTTTTTTCTCACTAATTTTTCGCATAAAAAATTGATGATTTTTTCTTTTAAATCTAATTTCTCTCTATTTAAGATTTTAGTTCCAAGAAAAATAGTATTATTTATCAGTTTTTTTTTTAACCCTTTTTGTTTTGAAAAATTTAAAGAAATTTTATTATATAAATTCTGGTAAAATCTTGGTACCGCGGTCATGATAGTTGGCTTCGCAATAGAAATATTGAGTAGTAATTTTTCTAAATTTTCAGCGTAAAAAACTTTAGCCCCAAGTAAGATTTGTACATATTGAACAGTGTGCTCATATGAATGAGACAATGGAAGCCAAGTTAAAAAAACTGGATTATCTTTTTCAACTAATGTCTCTAAAATTTCTTGTGCTCCTTCACAATTAGATAAAATTCCTCCATGACTAAGCATGACTCCTTTAGGATTTCCAGTTGTCCCAGAGGTGTAAATGATGCATGCAGGATCTTTTCTTTTTATCTCTCTATTATAATAAACAAGTTTTTGGGATTGAGTGGACTCTTCTTTAAAATATCTTTCTAGAATATTATTTACACTTTCAATTTTTTTATTAAAATTTTCAATAGATAAAACTTTTATCTCACTTGAGATGAATTTTTCTAATTTTTTGAATTGAATATCGTTTGAAACGATACATATTTTAGGTTTACAATCTTTCAAAATATATTCGTAATCTTGTTCTGAATAAGTTGTAAATAGTGGTACGGTAATACCACCTGCATTCATTATAGATATGTCTGCTATAAGCCATTCAGGACGATTTTCGGATAACAATACACATCTATCTCCTTTGGAAATATTATTCTTTAGGTACTCAGATAAGACGCGTACTCTTATTTCCACTTGACTCCAAGTTAAGAAATCATCTTTCTCTGTTTTTAACCATTTCAAAAATAAGGAATTAATATTTGAAAATTCTTTATATTTTTCAAAAAAAAGTTCTACTAAACTATTAATCTTTCTTAAATCCATAAAATGGTGGGCGAAGAGAGAATCGAACTCTCACTTCTTTCAAAACACGATTTTGAGTCGTGCGCGTCTACCAGTTCCGCCATTCGCCCTTAATTGTTAAAATTAATTAAATAGTATAAGAACTAAAATTATATTAAAACCAAAAAATGTTTAATAGTCTTTATAAAAAGTGTTTAAATTTATCGGCACATAAAAATTCTAAGAATTTTTTAGCTTTAATCTCTTTTATCGAAAGCTCTTTTTTTCCAATACCACCAGATGTAATGGTTATACCAATGGTAATCGCAAAAAAAAGAGATTTTATTAAAATTTTTATAATTGCAACTATATTCTCTGTTCTTGGTGGAGTCCTGGGTTATTTTATTGGAGCATTCTTTTTTGATATTGGTGTGCAAATAATGGACTTTTATAGCTACGGTGATAAACTTAACAGTCTTAAAGTTAGCTTAATAAATGGTAATAGTTTCTTCGCATGGTTTGGAATTTTGTTTTTAGCTGGTTTTACTCCATTACCTTATAAAGTTTTTACAATTGCTAGTGGATTAATCGGATTTAATCTTTTGATCTTTGTTTTAATAAGTATTTTTTCTAGAGGATTGCGTTTTTTTATAGTGTCATATTTGGCCTATAAATTTGGAGATTTATTTACTCTATACATGGAAAAGCATGGATCAAAGTGGTTTACAATTGCTGGGATAACAATTGTTTTAATTGGAGTTATAATTTATCTATCAATTAAATAATAATGATTAATTTTAAAAGAGAAACCGTTCTTAAGTTTGTATTTTTAATAAGCTCGATATCAATATTTTCTGCATATTTTATAGAGTATATTTTAGGTCATCAGCCATGTAATTTGTGTTTGATAGAGAGAGTCCCTTATGTATTAAGTATAATTTTTATATTGTTATTTTTTATATCAAAGAGAAATGAAAAATTTGTAACTTTATTATTAATATTAACGTTTATTTTTTCCTTTTTGATTTCATTTTATCACCTTGGTATTGAGCAGGGTTTCTTTAAAGAATCTGTTGTTTGTAGTACAAATAATGCAAGTGAGATCTATACTAAAGAGCAATTATTAGAAAAATTACCAGAAAGAACTATAAGTTGTAAAGATGTGACATTTAAGATTTTTGGATTTTCACTCACAACAATTAATATATTTATAAGTTTAATAATTATAACCTTTTTACTAAAAAATTTTAATTCAAATGAAAAAAACTTCAAATAAAGTTGAGGAATTTATTAGGGTAGATCACGCTGGTGAGAGGGGTGCGGTAAAAATCTATCAGGGTCAATTGTTAGCTTTAAATACTATAATTAAGGATGAAAGTTTGAAAAAAACTATTGAGGAAATGCAAGTTCATGAGAAAGAACATTGTGAATTTTTTGAGAATGAAATAAAAAAAAGAAATATCAAACCAACAAAATTTCTACCTTTATGGGATTTACTTGGTATGGGTCTTGGTTTTGGATCAACAATTCTAGGTAAAAAAGCTGCTATGTTATGTACAGCATCAGTTGAAGAAGTAATAGATAAACACTATTTAGATCAAATAAATCAACTAGGGCCCGATGAAAAAGAATTAAAAAAAAAGATAATTAAATTTAGAGAAGATGAACTAGACCATAAAGATATAGCCTATGAGAAAGGTGCAACAAAAAAAGGTTTTTATTCAATCATGGACAAAATCATTAAAACTGGATCAAAAATTGCAATAAAAGTATCTGAAAAAGTTTAAAATTAAGATTCTAGCTCAACATCCCAATATAAATAATCCATCCAACTTTTATGCAAAAAATTTGGTGGAAAATTTTTACCATTACGATGTAAATCCTCTGTAGTTGGTTGAAAAGGAGGTTGTGATAGCTTCATTCCAGATGATTTAAGAAGCTTTCCACCTTTTTTAACATTACAGTTTGAACAAGCAGTTACGACATTATCCCAATTTGTTTCTCCGCCTTTAGAACGAGGTAATAAATGGTCAAATGTAAGTTCTTCACCACTTCCGCAATATTGACAAGAGAATTTATCTCTTAAAAAAACATTAAATCTAGTAAAGCTAGGTTTAGATAAAGGAACAATATAATCTTTCAAGGCAATTACGCTTGGTAGTTTCATTTCAAAAGATGGACTTCTAACTATTCTATCGTAATTGCTTACAATAATAACTCTATCTAAAAATACTGATTTTACAGTATCTTGCCATGACCATAGTGATAACGGATAATAACTTAAAGGTCTGTAATCTGCATTTAGCACTAGAGCGGGGCACTTTTCTAAAGAAACATTATGTTCAAAAAAATCCTTCATATTAAGATTTTAACTCAAAAAAAAAATTAATTCAATGATAAGCATTTATCAAATTTTTTTTAAAATATAGTTTAGTGCTAAACTCGATGCTTCTATAGGAATATGATGGTCACAATTTTTTATAAAATGTGTTTCTATATCAATATTATTTCTTATAAAAAAATCTTTTGCCTCTAGCATAAAATTAGGTGAGACAACTTGGTCAGAGTCTCCATGAATTAAGATTGTATTAGTTGAAACCTTTTTTCTTAATTTCAAGTTTTCTTGATTAATTATTTTTCCTGAAAAGCCTACGATACAACTATACTCATTATCTGCTGTAAGACCTAAGTTTATTGACATCATACATCCTTGACTAAATCCAGACAAACAAATTTTATTATTTTTTAAATTAAACTCTTTTTTTATTTCAGAAATAAAATTATTTAATTTTTTTTCTGCTTTTAGGGATTCTTGTAAAATATATTTAGGATCATCTCTAGTTAAATCAAACCATTGGAAACCTGATGGATTAATAGGACACGTTTCATGTCCATTGGGACAAATAAAAACCGTATTTGGTAGATGTCTTTTCCAATTAAGTGATAACATACTGATATCTTTACCGTCTCCACCATATCCATGAAGCAAAATTATAGCACTTTTAATTTCCTTTGTTTTTTCTGGTTTGATTATTGTGGTTTCTAGACAAAATGTCATACTATATTAAATGTTTTTTTTATTTTAAAAGACTTTACAATACACTTATGCTTTCTGAAATATTAGTAAAAATTTTATCAATCATATTATTATTAGCAGTTGGAATAGTTCTTATACTAGGAATAGGAACTTTATTTAAAGGTGGTGAAACAAGCAAAAAATATTCTAATAAATTAATGCAATTGAGAGTTTTACTTCAGTTCATTGCTGTAATTGCCTTAGTAAGTTTTGCTTATTTCTTTAAAGACTAATTATAATTACTCAACCAATCAATAAACATTTTATCCTCAAAATCTATTGATCCAATAATTCTTGCAAATTCAAGTCCATCTTTGTTTATCAGGATTGATGTTGGAATTCCTCGTAAATTAAATTTTTTCGCTAAAGAGATAGAATAATCAAAATATAAATCTAAATTTTCTATCTTTAAATCTTTAAAAAATTTTGATGCCTTTTCTAGATCATCTTGACCAATATTTATTGGAAATATTTTTAAATTGTCCAAGGTTTCATTTAAAAGTAACAAATCTAAAGATGGCATTTCATCTTTACATGGTGCACACCAAGTTGCCCAAAAATTTATTAAAATTAAATTTCCTTTGTAATCTGATAGTTTAATCTCTTTACTTTTATTGTCTAAAAACATCAAATTTTCATATTTCTTTAAGTCCTTATTTATAATGATGTTCTTAATATCTGGCACTTCATTGGCAAAAGATTTAGTAAATAAAAAAATAAATATTATTAAAATTCGCATGTTAAAGGTATAAATAATTACCATGACAAAAAATAAAAACAACCAAGCAATTTGGAATACAAGAATTAAAAAAAATATTTCTAATTTATATCAAGATATTGGAAGCTCTATCGATATTGATAAAAGGCTATACAAAGAGGATATAACAGGATCAATAGCTCATGTGGAAATGCTCTTTAAGCAAAAAATAATTTCTTTCAAGATTAAAAATAAGATTATCTATGGCTTGAATAAAATTGAGAAAGAAATTACTAGAAAAAAATTTATATTTAATAAGAAATACGAAGATATTCATATGAATATAGAAAAAAGATTATTTGAAATTATTGGTGATGAAGCTGGATACATTCATACTGCAAGATCAAGAAATGATCAGGTCATAACAGATTTTAAAATTTGGATAAAAAGCGCAACTTATAACGTGGGAATGAATTTAAATAAAATAATGAAAAGTATTCTTAAGATTGCTGAAAAAAATGTAGAAGTGATTATGCCTGGATTTACGCATTTGAAAAATGCACAAGCTATATCATTCGGTCATTATTTAATGGCTTATATTGAAATGTTCAATAGAGATAAAAAAAGATTTATGAATAACTTAGAAAATCTAAATGAAAATCCTCTTGGGGTATCAGCTTTAACTGGAACATCATTTAATATTGATCGAAATTATACTAGTAAAAAATTAGGTTTTAAAAATCCAACTAATAACTCAATTGATACTGTATCCGATAGAGATTTTGTTTTGGACTACTTGTATAGTGCTTCTGTTTGTGCAATGCATATCTCTAGAATAGCAGAGGAATTAATATTATGGAACTCAGACGCATTTGGCCTAATAAAATTGAGCGATAAAATTGTAACAGGATCATCTGTAATGCCTCAAAAAAAAAACCCTGATCTTTTAGAATACTTAAGGGGAAAATCTGGCTCTGTTTACGGAGACTTATTTGCAATGTTTACGATAATGAAAGGTCTACCCTTATCTTATTTTAAAGATTTACAAGATGATAAAAAATTAGTATTTAACACACATGATACTATCATCAATTGTCTAAGATTACTTGATGAAATAATAAAACACATTAGCCCTAATAAAAAAAGAATGTTGAAACTTGCAAATACGGGACACATAACTGCAACTGATTTTGCAGATTATCTTGTTAAAAATTTTTCAATATCTTTTAGAGAAGCTTATAAAAAAACATCTTCATTAGTTAATCTTGCAGAAAAAAATGGAAGAAAACTTGAGGAATTAGATATAAACGAACTCAAAAAAATTCAACCTAAATTAAGCGAGGATGTACTAAAAGTATTTAATTTAAAAAATTCTGTCAATTCAAAAAAGTCTTTTGGCGGAACATCTTTTGGTAATGTTAGAAAAATGATATCAAAATATAAAAAAAAACTAAAATGAAAAAAATATTTCTTATCATATTATTATGTTCTCTTGTGGTCTCTTGTGGAAAAAAAAATGACCCTATTTATAAGGAACAAAAGTCAAAAGTTTTAAAAATGAAAAAACTTATAAATTCATGAAATATAAAAACAATGTTTTTTTTATTGATGGTGTAAAGCTTGAGAAACTTGTAAAAAGATACTCAACTCCTTTATATTGTTATTCATACAATAAAATTAAAGAAAATATTAAAAATTTTAAAAAAACTTTTAAAACAATAAATCCTCTAATTTGTTTTTCAGTAAAATCGAATTCTAATAAAGTTCTTTTACGAGAAATTGGAAGATTAGGGCTTGGAGCTGATGTAGTTTCAGTTGGTGAATTAATGAAAGCATTATCATCGGGTATTAAACCTAAAAATATTGTTTTCTCTGGAGTTGGAAAAACTCCAGATGAATTAAGATATGCCATCAACAAGAAAATTTTATTAATTAATACTGAATCTAAAAGTGAAATCTTAGAAATAGAGAAAATATCTAACATGAATAATAAAAAAGTTAGCATTGGCCTAAGAGTCAATCCGGACACTGACGCTAAAACACTGAGTCAAATATCAACAGGCAAAAAAGAAAACAAATTTGGAATTTCTGAAAAATCAATTTTAGGACTGATAGAGTATGTTAAAAAATGCAAAAATTTAAAACTTAAATGTTTGAGTGTTCATATAGGAAGTCAAATTTTAGATCATAGACCTTACGAAAAAACACTTAAAGTATTAGAGAGAATCCTTAAAAAATCAAAATTTAATTTTGAATATATCGACCTTGGCGGTGGTATGGGGATAAATTATTCAAATAATAAAAAAAAGCTTAATCTAAGAAAATATTGCATCAGTATCAGAAAATTTTTAAAAAAAAATAAATCGAAAATTATATTTGAACCAGGAAGATCTATAATTGGAAATGCTGGAATTTTAGTTTCGAAAATTACGTATATTAAAAAAGGGAGTAAAAAAAATTTTATAATTTTAGATGCTGCTATGAATGATTTAATAAGACCTGCTTTATATAACGCTGAACATCGAATAATTCCCATTAAAAAAAGAAATAAAAAGACAAACAAAATCTATGAATTTGTAGGGCCTATCTGTGAAAGTACTGATAAGTTTTCCACTATTAAAAAATTTCAAGAACTAAGCCAAAAAGAATTAGTTATTATTTGTGATGTTGGTGCATATGGAATGTCTTTAAGTTCAAATTATAATGTTAGAGCTAAGCCAGCTGAACTACTTATTAAAAACTCAAAAATTCAAGTTATTACAAAAAGACAAAGTTTAAAAGACTTAATCTAATTTTCAAAAAAATGATAAGAAATTTTTTATTTTCAACTTTTTTTTTTAGTGGTTTAATTTCAATCTTACTATTATTTATTCCTTCGTTCATATTACCTCAAAAATTCGCCCTTTTTGGTGGAAAGCTAATGGGATACTGGTCTAAAATCTGCCTTCAAGTTTTTTTTTCAACAAAAGTTACTATTAAAGGAAAAGAAAATATTGTTTCTAAAAAGAAATTTTTTATTGCCTCTTCACATCAATCCATGTTCGAAACTTTTTTTCTTCAAACAATTTTTAATTCACCAGTTTTTATATTAAAAAGAGAATTATTATTAATTCCATTGTTTGGTTGGTATTTAAAAAAAATTGGATCTATCACAATTAAAAGAAATAAGGTAACAAAAGATAATTCAGATTTTTTTAAAGATATTTCAAAAATAATAAATAATACTGATAGACCAGTAATTATTTTTCCCCAGGCGACAAGAGTTTTACCCTCTGAGCGACCTCCTTTTAAAAAGGGTTCTTTCAGAATTTACGATGAGTTTAAAATTTATTGTCAGCCTGTTGCTATTAATTCTGGATATGTATGGCCTAAAATTGGAAAAAAAAGAGCGCATAAAGAAATTATAATTTCGATATTAGAGCCTATTATGCCAGGTTTATCAAAAGAGGAATTTATCTCAAAACTTGAAAAAAAAATCTACGCTGAATTAGATAAATTAAATTAACCCTTCATTGGCATCACGACAAAAATACTATCATAATCTCCAGGGTCCTTAATTAAAGCAGGAGATCCGGAGTCGTTAAAAAATATTTCTATTTTCTCTCCTTCTAATTGTGAGGCGACATCAATTAAATATCTTGAATTAAAACTAATATCTAAATCGTTTTGAAAATTTACAACAAGTGTTTCATTACCGTCTCCACTGTTAGCGTTATTTACAGAAAGGCTTAAATTGTCTTTTGTTAATTGAAATTTTACTCCATCTTTCTTATCTAATGACACAGAAGCAACTCTATCTACAGAGTCTAAAAATAATTTTAATTCTACTTCTAATTTTTTTTGATTATTTTTAGGTATCACTTGAATATAATTAGGAAATTTCCCATCTATTAATTTCGAAATTAAGACACTGTTTTTAAGTTCAAATTTAATCTTTGATTTAATATTTGAGATTTTCACATCTCCATCATAATTATCTAATAAAGAACATAATTGGAAAATTGTTTTTTTTGGTAGAATAATAGGTTCAAAATTGATTTTAGAGTCTAATCTAATTTTTGATATAGACATTCGATGACTATCAGTGGCAACAGCTGTTAAATAATTCTTATCTTCCACTTCAGTTTGATGAAAATATATACCACTCAAATAATGTCGTGTTTCATCATTTGAAATTGAAAATTTACATTTATTCAAAAGCTTTAAAAGATGTTTTGATTTTATTGAGAACTCATTATCATTAAATTTTTCATCAGTAAGTGGAAACTCTGAAGGACTAATACAGTTTAAATTAAAAAAAGACTTTTCTGACTCTAGATGTAATTTACTTTTTTCTTTTAATGTAAGATTAATTTTTTTTTGTGAAGAAAATTTTCTAATTATATCATACATAATAGAGGAAGTTGTTGTTGTTTTACCTTCCTCTAGGATTTCAATATTGTTGACTTGATGAATAAAGATAAGATCTAAATCTGTAGCAGTTATAGTAAGTTTACTATTCTGAGCATTTAAAAGTATATTTGATAATATTGGAAGAGTGCTTCTCTTCTCTATGACCCCTTGACAATAATTAAGCGCCTGTTGAAGGTCCTGCTGGTTTACATTAAATTTCATTTTGATTGTTGCTATACAAAATTTGATTTTTTAGTTTATTAATATTCTCGAGCATCTCTTGATCTTTTTCTTTTAATTTCTCAATTGTTTTCACAGAATGAATAATTGTAGTATGGTCCCGGTTGGAGAATTCTCTTCCTATTTCCGGTAACGATTTCGAAGTTAAAATTTTTGTTAAATATATTGCTGTCTGCCTTGGTCTAACTAGGTATCTAGATCTACGCGGAGATAACATTTCATTTTTTCTAATTTTAAAAAATTTACATACTAATGTTTGGATTAAATCGATTGTTACTGTATTTTCTGCAATATTTAATAAATCTTTTAAGATAATTTTTGTTTCAGATAAATTTGGTGTTTTGTTATAAATTCTTGAAAACGATACTATTCGGTTAATTGCGCCAGTTAATTCTCTTATATTAGATTTGATTTCAAAACTTATAAAGCTCTGGATTTCTTCAGGTATCTTTATCTCCTCAGAATATAAAATATTTATTTCATCTAATTTTTTTTTGACTATTTTTTTTCTTAATTCATAATCAGGTTTTTGAATATCAACAACTAAACCTCCTGAAAACCTTGATTTAATCCTTTCCTGTATTCTTGATAATTTATTAGGAGCACGATCTGCTGAAACAATTATTTGTGATCCCTTATCAAGTAAGGCATTAAAGGTATGAAAAAACTCCTCTTGCATTACTTCTTTTCCATTCATAAATTGAATATCATCTATTAAAAGAATATCTGTATTTCTAAAATATTCTTTAAATTTCACCATATTATTTGATTTAATTGATTTAACAAATTGAAACATAAATCTTTCTGCTGATATGAACATTACTTTCTTATTTTTTTTTAATTCAAGAGCAATTGCATTTAATAAATGAGTTTTTCCCATACCTACACCTCCGTAAAGATATAAAGGATTATAAGCAGATATATTCTCAATTACTTTAAGTGAAGCTTCGTATGCGAGCTTATTACTAGAGCCAGTAATAAAATTTGCAAATCTTTTATTTGGGTCAATACGATTATATTGAAGGTAAGAATCTTTTATAAATGAAATATTTTCTTTATTATCAGAGTTTTTATGAGTAACATTGATCGAATTTCCCTCATTTTTTTGAATAATTTTAAATTCAATTCTTAATATATCTTTTTTATAATTCCTCACACATTGTAAAATTTGATCTAAATACCTTGATGTAATCCAATCTCTTATAAATCTAGTTGGAACCGACAACAATATATAATTTTTAAATTCTTCAACAAATTCAATTTTTTTTAACCAACTTTCATAAATATCATTACCCAGTTTCATTTTCATATCAGATTGAATTAAAACCCAATTGAAACTTTCAATTTTTATATTTTTATTTTTAAATGAGCTGTCCATTTATTTGGTATTAAGGATAATAATTAGTTAAAACCTAAAGAAAAATTTTGCAACAATTTAATTCTAATTACAGAAAAAAAATTAAATCTAGGATTGTGTAAAATTAAAATTAAAAAAAAAACCTATAGGTAGAATTTTGTATAAATTTAGTAGAAATAAAATTTTTAATTAAGATAAGAGTAATAGTAATTTACTAAATCAAAATCTTGTTATTAGAAAGTATTTAAACATACATGAAGCGTATGCTTTGAGTTGAATCAACTATAAGTATAACAATTATATTGAGTTAATTTTTTTTGTAATTCTTGAAACGTTTCTTGATGCGTTTTGTTTTTTGATTATTCCTGTTTTAACTACCTTCATCAGTGTGGAATTCAACTTAGGTAAGAATTTTAATGCTTCAGACTTATTTTTACTATCTAGAAGTGAATTCATTTTTTTTAAAGCATTTTTATATTTACTTTTTCTAATTTTATTTACAGCAGTTTGTGATGATATTCTTCTTATTCTTTTAATTGCAGATTTTGTATTTGCCATTACGCAGGGATATAACTTGATAATTTATTTTGGTCAATAGAATAATCAATCATTTTTGACAAATATTACAATAGAAGGTTGACCTATTTGAAATTTTTTTTTTTTTAATAATTCCTTTACATCTATGTCTTTTACAATTCAAACCATCACGTTGATAAACTTTAAATATTTTTTGAAAACCACCTTTTGCTCCTGAAATATTTTTAAAATCTCGAATACTAGATCCACCATAGTTTATTGCATCATTAAGGATCTTTTTCGTATTTCTCACGATTTTCATGCAATCTTTTGGGCTGATTAATGATGCTTTGATATTTGGATTTAATTTACTTAAAAATAAAATTTCACTAGCATAAATATTTCCTATTCCCGATACAAAATTTTGATCAATCAAAAAATTTTTGATATTTTTTTTTTTGTTCTTAAAGAAAAGAAGTAAATATTTATAATCGAACTTTCTTTCAAATGGTTCAGGCCCTAAATGTTTAAATCTTTTTTGTAAGTGATGAGAATCTTTTATTAATTCAAAAAAACCAAATCTTCTAGGATCATTATAAATAATTCTAAAATCTTTAAAAATTATTTCAACATGATTATGTTTCTTCGGCTGCAGAGGAGAGCTATAAAAACTCAAATTTGTTACCATATTTTTTTTTTTCTTATCAATTATATGTAAAGTACCTGACATACCAAGGTGTATTAAACAAAAGCTATTATTTGATAAATATAAGATTAGATATTTAGAAAATCTTTCTACCTTTATAATTCTTAGACTTTTAAGATGATCTTTAAAATGAGATGGAATTTTTACTCTCAAATTTGTATTTCTTACTATTACATTTTTAACCTTTTTATATTTAATCTTTTTATTTAGCGACTGTCTTACTACTTCTACTTCTGGTAATTCTGGCATTTAATACTATATTGAATAAATAATTTTATTTTATGCAACAATATCTACAAAATGAAAAAGGACTAGTACAAAATGTATTTGATAATGTATACGATCGATATGACCTAATGAATGATTTAATGTCTTTAGGTATTCATAGATTATGGAAGAAAAATCTATTAAATATGATAAATCCCACATCGAATTCAAAATTAGTAGATGTTGGCTGTGGTACAGGTGATATCGCTAAACTTTTTATAAATAATTTCAGTAAAAAAAATAGTGTAACCTGCGTTGATCCCAATAAAAATATGATTAAAAAAGGTAAACAAAAATTAAAAAAATTTGAAAATATTGAATGGATTATCGCCTCAGCAGAAAAACTTCCACTAAAGAATAATTCTTATGATTTTTATACAATTAGTTTTGGCCTCAGAAATACAAAGAATTTAACCAAAGCCCTAAAAGAAGCGTATCGGATATTAAAACCTGGTGGGCGTTTTTTTTGTCTTGAATTTTCAAAAATACAAAATCAAAATTTAGATTTTTTGTACAAAAAATATTCAAATCTTATTCCATCTCTAGGAAAAATTATTTTAGGCAAAAAAGAACCTTACGAATATCTCATCAAAAGTATTGAAAGTTTCGTAAATCAAGACGAATTGATTGATCTTATGATTAAAAATGGATTTAAAAAATGTGAATATAGAAATTTATCAGGCGGAATTGTATCTATACACAATGGGTGGAAAATTTAATGATAAAAAAAATATTTACGTTATTTAAGTTAGCAAGAAAAATTGCTAAATCAGATATTCCAAATATAGTATATAAATTTCAAGAGCCACCTTTTATAATTAAATTATTATTTAAGATTTTATCATTCTCATTTACTAAAAAAAAAAGATTTGAAGAAAGCAAGAGCGAGGGCGAAAGATTATCAATTTCTCTTGAGTCAATGGGTACTACCTTTATCAAACTTGGGCAGTTTTTAGCAACAAGACCAGATATTATAGGAGAGGATTTGTCTAAAAATCTTGAAAATCTTCAAGATAAATTACCTCCATTTTCATTAATCAAAGCAAAAGAAATTATCAAAAAAGATTTAGGGGAGGATATGTATAATTCAATTATTAATTTAAGCGAGCCTGTGGCTGCAGCGTCAATTGCACAAGTACATAAGGCTCAAATTAATGATGGCGGTATAATTAAAGATGTAGCTATCAAAATTTTAAGACCAAATATTAAGAAAATTTTTAATGAGGAAATAGACTCCATGATGCTTTTTGCTTTTTTAGTAGAATCCTTTATAAAAAAAACAAAAAGACTTAAACTTGTAGAGGTGGTTTTTCTACTAAAAGAAATTACAAATCTAGAAATGGATTTAAGATTTGAAGCAGCGGCCGCAAACGAATATGGCGAAAATACAAAAAATGATGTTGGTTTTAGAGTGCCTCAAATTTATTGGAATTTTACAAGTGAAAATGTAATGACACTTGATTGGGTCGATGGGGTTTCAATAAGAGAGACTGATGAACTCAAAAAAAGAGACTTAAATACAGAGAAAATTGCAGAAGATATAATTCAAAACTTTTTAAGACATGCTGTAAGAGATGGTTTTTTTCATGCAGATATGCACCAAGGAAATATATTCATAGATAATAATGGCAACATTGTACCAATTGATTTTGGGATAATGGGTAGACTAGATAAAATGAGCAAGAGGTTCTTAGCTGAAATATTATTTGGTTTTATACAAAGAGATTATCGAAAAGTAGCTGAAGTACACTTGGTTGCAGGTTTGGTTCCAAAACATGTTCCAATAGAAGATCTAGCTCAAGCATTAAGATCAATAGGTGAACCAATTTTTGGACAAGCTGTCAAAGATATTTCTGGTGGAAAATTACTAAAACAACTTTTTAATGTAACAGAAAAATTCAACATGCAAACACAACCACAGCTTCTTATGCTACAAAAGACCATGGTAGTGGTAGAGGGTGTAGCAAGAAAATTAAATCCTGATACAAATATTTGGACAACTTCAAGGCCTGTTCTTGAAAATTGGCTTAAAGAAACTAAAGATCCAATAAAAACAATCAATGAAACACTTCAAAACACAAACGAAGTTTTGAAAAGATTGCCAGATTTTCCGCAAATCATGGATAAAGCAAATCAAGCACTAACATTTTTAGCTAATGGTCAGATACCACAAAATTCAAATTCATATAATGATCTCAATACAAAAAAACTAGAAATGACAGCTTTTAAAAATCAATCTATTATTGGATTATTAGCTCTTGTAATTCTAGGTCTATTGGTATTTTAATTCAGCCAATGAACGATTTAATGACTAAAAAAATTTTATTTGTTATTTGTGGTGGGGTTTCTGCATATAAAAGCCTTGAAACAATTAGACTATTTAGAAAATATAATGCTGAAATAAAAACTATTGTTACTAAAAGTGCTAAAGAATTTGTAACACCATTATCAATTGCATCACTATCACAAGGCAAAGTTTATGATGATCTATTTAGTGTAGAAAATGAGACAGAAATGGATCATATTGCTTTATCAAGATGGGCTGATGTAATAGTTGTCGCTCCAGCAACTGCAAATACAATTTCAAAACTTAGTCAGGGTTCAACTGAAGATTTAGCATCTACTGTAGTTCTAGCATCCAATAAACAAGTATTTTTAGCTCCAGCAATGAATGTAAGAATGTGGCAACATCAATCAACTAAAGACAATTTGAATACATTAAAAAGGTATGGGTATAAATTTATAGGTCCAGTAATAGGTGATATGGCATGCGGAGAATATGGTGAAGGAAAAATGTCCGAACCATCTGATATTCTAAATGAAATTTTGAATTTTTTATCTTCCCAATCTAAAGCTAAAGGAATTAAAGCTTTAGTAACTGCAGGCCCAACTAATGAATATATTGATCCAGTTAGATTTTTAACCAACAAATCAAGTGGAAAACAAGGATATGAAATAGCGAAATCTTTATCAAGAAGGGGATTTGATACTACATTAATATCAGGACCTACTAACTTGCAAATAGATGAGGATATAAACTTAATTAAAGTCGAAACTACAGAAGAAATGTTTAAAGCTACACAAAAAAGTTTACCAACAGACATAGCAGTATTTACAGCTGCAGTAGCTGACTATAAGATAAATCAAAAAAGCCCTGACAAATTGAAGAAGCAAGAAAGTTACAATATAAAATTAGAACAAAACATAGATATATTGAACTATGTTTCTAATCATAATTCTATGAGGCCTAAACTAGTTATAGGTTTTGCAGCTGAGACTCGTGATTTGGATAAAAATGCCAAAATAAAATTGAGAAATAAAAATTGTGATTGGATTATAGTTAACGATGTATCAAAAAAAAATATTGGTTTTGAGTCTGATTATAATGAAGTAAAAATACACTATAAAAATAACCCAAATAAAAAAGAAAAACTCTCATTAAAAAAAAAATCAGAAATATCAGAAGAAATTGTAGATAGAATTGTTAATCAAATTAACTAATGGTCAAAGTACTAATAAAAAAGTTAGATCCTGAAGTTAAATTACCAGAATATAAAACTAATGGGGCCTCTGGCATGGACCTCAAAGCATTTATAAAGAAACCTATAAATTTAAAACCAAAAACATCCTCACTAATTCCTACTGGCTTATCAGTCGCGTTTGTTGAGGATTACGAAATTCAAATTAGACCTAGATCAGGTCTAGCAGCAAAAAATAATATAACTGTTTTAAACACCCCTGGAACTATAGACAGTGATTATAGAGGGGAAATTAAAGTTATTATTTATAACCATGGAGATGATAGTTTTATAGTAAATAATGGTGATCGTATTGCTCAGATGGTGCTATCTCCAGTTATCAAGATTGAATTAGAGGAAGCCAACGAGTTGCCAGAAACATTAAGAGGGAAGGGTGGATTTGGTTCCACGGGCAAATGAATTCGAAATTAAGTAAAAGTCAAATTAAGAGATTTTCAAGACAGATTATTTTAAAAAATATTGGTGCCACTGGCCAAAAAAAAATAATTCAATCAAAAGTCTTAATAATTGGTATGGGTGGTTTGGGGTGTCCAGCTGCAGAATTTTTAACAAGAGCTGGCGTAGGAACTTTGGGAATTATTGATAATGACAAAGTTGATTTATCAAATATTCATCGTCAAAGTCTTTATGATATTAGTGATGTAAAAATATCCAAAGTTTCATGTGCAAAAAAAAAGTTAAAAAAGATTCATTCAAAAACAAATGTTGTTTGTCATAAAATTAGAATAAATGAAGATAATTTTTCTAAAATCATAAAAAATTATGACTATGTTGTAGATGGCTCAGATAACTTCAAGACAAAATTTTTGATAAATGATTTTTGTAAAAAATTTAAAAAATTTTTAGTAACAGGTGCTATCAGCAAGTTTGATGGACATATTTTTACTTTTGATTTTAAAGATAAAAAAACTCCCTGTATAAGAAGTTTCTTTCAAGAAAATAAGGTATCAGATGATATATTGAATTGTGAATATGAGGGAGTTATAGGTACAGTGGCAGGTATTATTGGAACTATGCAAGCAAATGAAGTTTTAAAAAAGATCTTAAATATTGGTAAAAATTTAAATGGATATATGCTCATATTAGATTTATTAAATTTAGATTTTAGAAAAGTAAAATTAAACAAACTAAAAAATGTTTAAGCAATTCATAATTTTTTTTTTTTCTTTATTTTTTTTTTCAATTGCAATTGCAGATAGTATTTTTTTATCATTAAAAAAAAATAAAGTGAATGTAAGATATGGCCCAAGCCTCGAGTCTCCTATAAAATATATTTATAAAAAAAAGGATTTACCTATTATGCAAATAGATAAAAAGGAGAATTTTAGACGAATTATTGATTTTAAAAACAATAGTGGCTGGATACATATCTCCCAATTAAAAAAGATTAATTCCGTAATACCTCTTAAAGATAAAGTTTTATTTCAAAAACCAACTAATTTTTCTAAACCGATAGCAAAAATCAAAAAAGGAAGAGTTTTGTTAATTCAAAAATGCATTGATGGCTGGTGTAAAATAAAAAGCGAGAAATATAGAGGTTGGATAAATAACGAACAATTATGGGGGCGAAAGTAGAAGAATGTCAAAAATAATTAATTATTTTTAATCTATAAAAAAATAATTATTTTTGTTGAGCACAAACATCTTTGATCACAGGTGTATTTGCACAATCAACACATTTTGTTTTCTGTACAATGCAACCATCATCAAGTATCTCAACATCTACAACTTTACTACACTTTGAACAAGTTGATGAGATTGTTAAACCACATTTTTTACAATTATAATTTTCAATTTGCATAACTTAAGAATAATTATTAAAAAAAAACATTCAAGAAAATTTAGTGAGAACAATTATCATTAGCACATTTTGTTTGCGAATAATTATTATTACTAATATTTTTCTGATTAATATTTTTATTTATTTTGCAGACTTACTTGCCCACCACTTATCTAATATAAAATACCAAATCGAATTAGCAATTGGTTCCACGATTGCATCTGTTAATGCTATCATGAAAGATACATCTGCTACTAACATCAAAACTGATATAGCAATCAAAAAATGTCCAATGGTATAAACAATTGTTCTTAATATTGAACCCCGATTATTCTTGTAGACATTTTCAGCTGCTTTAAATATGCCGCTAGTTAACTCCATGTTAATCTTTGAAAGGGCTTTCCAACACACACGCAACCAAATGAACTCGGGCCTGTTCACCACCGTTAAAAAAATTGTGGTATTTGGTGTTATTAGTTATCCATACTTTTCCATCTGCAGGTAAATGTTTAGCAACATTTTCTATAACCATTGAACAACCTTTGTTAGTTATTATTGGCACATGCAGTCTACATTCTGGATCTTTGTGCCAGCTTAAAGTTGATCTTGGCTCTTTTAATAGAAGTCTAACTCTCCCCAATTTATATCTTTTGCTCAAAGTCTCAAACACTTCTTTAAAATAAGTCTTTTCAAATTCTGGAACTAATTGGGTATATTTACATTCATCTATATCAACATCTCTTGAAACTTCCTTGCCAGTATCATCTGCAATAGTCCAATATTTGCCTCTAATATTATTTCCTTTAATAGAATTTTCATCTCCAGGAATTTGATTTATCGGTATTGCTCCAAAATGAGTAACTCCTGGTGAATTAAAACTTTTATCTTTCAAAATTTTTTCTAAATCTGATCTAAGTCTTGAAATATCAAAATTGAGATTTGGTACTTCATAGAAATCTTTAAAATTAGTTGTGTTCATATGTTTGATTGATTTTTACCTTTTAGTTTAACCTTAAATCAAATCTATCTGCATTCATAACCTTTACCCAGGCCCCAACAAAATCATTGATAAATTTTTCCATAGAATCTCCACATGCATAAACTTCAGCTATAGCTCTCAGTTGTGAATTCGAACCAAAAATAAGATCGACTCTTGTGCCTTTCCACTTGTTTTTTTTCGTTTTTCGATCAACTCCAACAAATGTTTGCTCAGATTTATCCGTTTCTTTCCATGTTGTATTCATATCCAACAAATTAGTAAAATAGTCATTTGTAAGTATACCTGGTTTTTTAGTAAAAACCCCGTTTTTAGAGTTATCGAAGTTTGTGTCTAATACACGCATACCACCAATTAAAACTGTCATTTCTGGAGCGGTAAGACCCATTAATTGAGCTTTGTCAATTAGTTTTTCCTCAGCAGATACGATTGATTTATCACCATTCAGATAGTTTCTAAAACCATCTGCTTGGGGTTCTAATAATCCAAATGAATTTACATCCGTCTGGTCCTGTCTTGCATCACCTCTTCCTGGCGAAAAAGGAACTTCTACTTTGTAACCAGCTTTTTTCGCGGCCATTTCAACTCCTACGCCTCCAGCTAAAACAATCAAATCAGCCATTGAAACAGTTTTCATTTTACTATCAAATTTTTTTTTGATTTTCTTTAAAATTGATATAATTTTTGTAAGCTTAGCTGGATTATTTACTTTCCAACTTTTTTGAGGCTCTAGCAATATTCTTGCACCATTAGCCCCGCCTCTTTTATCTGAGCCTCTAAAAGTTGAAGCTGAAGCCCAGGCAGTAGATACTAGTTCAGAAATTGATATTTTTGATTTAGATATTTTTGATTTTAAAAATTTAATATCTTTAGATTTTAATTTATATTTTGGTTTATCAATTGGATCTTGCCAAATTAATTGCTCTTTTGGAACATCGCTGCCAAGATAACAAACTCTTGGCCCCATATCTCTATGTGTTAATTTAAACCAAGCTCTCGCAAATGCATCATGAAATTCTTTTGGATTTTTATGAAAATGTTTTGTAATAGGTCCGTAACTTGGGTCGACTTTCATTGAAATATCTGTTGTCTGCATCATTGGAGGATGAAGAACATTTTTATCATGTGCATCAGGAACCATTTTTATTTTTTGTCCATTTTTCTTTGGTGTCCATTGGTGAGCACCAGCAGGACTTTTTGTAAGCTCCCATTCATGATCATAGAGACAATCTAAATAACCCATATCCCATTGAGTTGGGTTCTGTGTCCAAGCACCTTCTATACCGCTACTGATTGTATCAATACCCTTTCCAGATTTATATCCACTATTCCATCCAGTTGACTGATCCTGAATTCTTGAAGCTTCAGGGTCAGGACCTTTATGAGACTCAGGTGCTGCTCCATGTGATTTTCCAAATGTATGCCCACCAGCCACTAATGCAGCTGTTTCATAGTCATTCATTGCCATTCTACCAAATGTTTCTCGAATATCATGTGCCGCAAGTTTTGGATCTGGATTAGCATCAGGGCCTTGTGGATTTACATAAATTAAACCCATATGCGAAGCACCAAGAGGTTGTTCTAAATCTCTTTTTTCAGTGTATCTTTCTACACCTAGCATTTCTTTTTCCGATCCCCAGTAAATATCATCTTCCGGCTCCCAAATATCTGTTCGTCCAGCACCGAAACCGAATGTTTTAAATCCCATAGAGTCTAATGCAACATTACCTACTAGGATGAATAAATCTGCCCAAGAAATTTTTTTTCCATACTTCTTTTTTATTGGCCAAAGAAGTAATCTAGCCTTATCCAAATTAACATTGTCCGGCCAAGAATTAAGTGGTGCAAATCGTTGATTTCCGGTTCCAGCTCCACCTCTTCCATCACCAGTTCTATATGTTCCTGCTGCGTGCCAAGCTAATCTTATAAACAGAGGCCCATAATGACCATAATCTGCTGGCCACCATTCCTGGGAGTCTGTCATCAATTTTTTTAAATCTTTTTTTAGAGCTTTATAGTTAAGTTTTTTGAATTCTTTAGCGTAGTTGAATTTCTTATCCATCGGATTTGATAAATTAGAATGTTGACTAAGTATTTTAAGATTTAAACTATTTGGCCAAAAGTCTCTAACTGATTGACCTCTCCCTGCAGAGAATTTCGCAGGTGTTCCAGCCCCTGTAAAAGGACATTTGCTTAATTGATTAGATTTAAAACTTTTATTTTTTAAATTTTCAGTACTCATTTGTTCCCCATTAATAATTATTTAAGGTTTTATGTAGTTTATAATGATTCTAAAAAAGTGTCAAATGGTTAAAAATGACGCTGAATTGAATTATGTATTAGTCCTCAAGCTTAACTAAAATCTCAACAGATTTAATTTTTTTTCCATCAATTTTTCTCTTAATATCAATCGGTCCGACATCTGCGTTTTCTAAATCAATTAATTTTTCTTTTTTTAAATCATAAAAATGATGATGATCAGATACATTAGTATCAAAATATGTTTCATTGGAATTGATAGGAATTTGTTTTAAATATCCTTTTTTTTCAAAGGCACGAACA
>CACLEQ010000004.1:0-44674 GCA_902605995.1 uncultured Pelagibacteraceae bacterium | reverse complement strand
AAAAAATTCAATGAGTCTATCTCGCAACTAAAAATATATGATTTTAAATTAAAAGAATTACCAGTTTTGACTAAGATTTTAACATTAGCCTCATTACAAGGTATCGCTGATATTTTATCTGGTGAGGGAATACGATTTGATGAATTTGAAATGAATTTTAAAAATGAAGGTAATTTGATGACTATTGATGAAATTTATGCAATTGGTCCAGCAATTTCTATTTTAATGGAAGGTTATGTTGAAAAAAATCAATTAATAAGTTTAAGAGGAACATTGGTACCAGCAACAACTATTAATAAATTTATTGGATCAATACCTGTTCTTGGTAAAATACTAGTAGGCTCAAAAACTGGTGAGGGTGTGTTTGGAGTAAGTTTTAAAATTAAAGGACCTCCAAAAAAATTAGAAACATCGGTAAACCCAATTAAAACTTTAACACCAAGATTTATTACAAGGACTCTAGAAAAAATTAAAAAAAATTAATCTAACACAACTTTAATATGTCTTTTTTTTCCAACAGATAGTTTTAAATAATTATTAGAGAATAGTTCATCACTTATAATTAATTTGTCATCAGATATTATTTTGTCATTTAATTTAATAGCGTTCCCATAGATCAACCTTCTAATTTCACTTTTGGATTTTTCTAGATTTGATAAAATTACAAGATCAACGATAGTTATTTTTTTTTCAATATCTCTAAAATTAATTTTTATTGATGGTAATTTTGATCCAAGTAAATTTCCTGAAAATGCCTCTTTAGCTGCTTGTTCCGAATTTTTAGCAGCCTTTTTCCCATGAAGCATTGACGTTGCTTCATTTGCTAACTTAGTTTTAAGTTCATTAATATCATTATTTTTCATTCTCTCTATTTCTCTAATATCTAAATCTGTAAACATTTTTAAAAATTTGATCACATCCCTATCATCGACATTTCGCCAAAACTGCCAATAATTATAAGATGATAATAATTTTTCATCTAACCAAACTGCTCCTGACTCTGTTTTTCCCATTTTAGCTCCTGATGCTAGTGTAATAAGAGGTGTGGTTAATCCGTAAGCCTGTTTACCTGAATACCTTTTTATAAGTTCTGTGCCATTAACAATATTACCCCACTGATCTGAACCTCCAATTTGTAATGAACAACTCTCTTTTTTATTTAATTCTAAAAAATCATAAGCTTGCAAGATCATATAATTAAATTCCATATAACTTAAAGATTGTTCTCTGTCCAATCGGGTTTTTACACTTTCAAAAGTTAGCATCTTGTTAATTGTAAAATGTTTTCCAATTTCTCTGAGAAAAGAAATATAATTTAATTCCTTGAGCCAAGAATAATTGTTTACAAAAATAGGTTTTGTTTTTGGATTATCACTAACTAAATATTTTTTAAGTATTCTCTCTATATTTTTTGTATTTTTTTCTATTTCTGACTCGCTCAGAATTTTTCTTGTTTTATCTTTACCAGAGGGATCACCAATTCTTGTGGTGCCCCCACCCAACAATACTATAGGTCTATTTCCATGTTTTTGAAGAAGTCTTAGACACATTATTTGAAGCAAGCTTCCGACATGTAAGCTCTCAGCTGTACAATCAAAACCTATATAACCCTTAATTTTTTCTTTATTTAATAATTTAGACAGCTCATTTTCGCTTGTGCATTGATAGAAATATCCTCTATCTTTAAATTCTTTTAAAAATTTATTCATGTGTCTATAGTTCCACAATATACATTATTTGATAAAAAAAAATAAGAATGGGTAAAATTTATACATCGATGGGCCTCATGAGTGGCACCTCATTAGATGGAGTAGATGTTTCTATAATTAAGTCTGATGGTAATAAAGAATTAATGAGTATTTTAGATCAGTATTTTAAATATGATGTTGAATTAGTTAAAAAAATACTAAATTTAAGAGAAAAAATTTTTAATTTTGAGAAATTAGAGGAATATTCGAAAGAAATTAAGGAATTAGAAAGAGAGATAACTTTATTTCATGTAAAGGCTGTTAAAGAAACTATAAAGATTTCAAAATCTTCAATTGACCTAATAGGGTTCCATGGACAAACAATATTTCATGATCCGGAAAAAAAAATCACCAAACAATTAGGAGATGGCAAGCTATTGTCACAATTAACTAAGAAAAGAGTTGTTTATAATTTTAGACAAAATGATTTGGATAATGGTGGACAAGGGGCCCCTTTAACACCAATTTTTCATAATGTTATTGCAAATAAAATTAATAAAGAATTTAATTTAGAATTTCCTATAAATATTTTAAATATTGGTGGGATAGCAAATATTACTGCTACAACAGATTGTAAAGATTTTTTAAGTATAAATAAAATTCAAGCATATGATATTGGACCGGGTAATTGTTTAATAGATCAATGGGTTAGAAAAAACTCAAAAAAAAATTATGATAAAGGAGGTTTTCTAGCTAAATCCGGTAAGACAGATCAATTGATTTTGAATCAGGCTTTAGAAAATTTTAATGAAAATTTACATTTTGAAAAGTCTTTAGATGTAAAAGACTTTGACATTTTCTTTGCAAAGGGTCTTTCGTTAGAAAATGGTGCTGCAACCATTACTGATTTTACAGCTAAGCTTATTGCTAATGGTATGAATTATGTTCACAATGCCAACCAAAACGTTATTCATAATTGGTTAGTTTGTGGAGGTGGAAGAAAAAATAGTTATCTTTTAGAAAGTATAAAAAATAATTTTGAACAAATTAATATTGAGTTGATAGATAAATATAAAGTTGATGGAGATTTTATAGAGTCTCAAGCTTTTGCTTTTTTAGCTATAAGATCATTAGAAAAAATGCCTATTTCATTTCCAAGTACAACTAGATGTAAAAACCCAACTAGTGGTGGAGTTGTAGTTAAAAATTTTTAATAAAGAGCAGTTTCTTTTTTGATATATTTATCTAAATGTTTTACAAGATTTATTTCATTTTTTGAAAAAAAATGATTTGCTTCAGGAATTGATTGAAACTCCACTTTGATTCCCTTTTGATCAGATAATCTTTTATTTAATTCGTTAACATATTCAACAGGTACTAATTCATCTTTTTTTCCATAGACCATTAATCCTGAAGTTGGACATGGTGATAAAAAAGAAAAATCATAAACATTTGGCTGAGGAGATATTGCTATAAATCTGTTAATTTCGGGCCTTCTCATTAGTAACTGCATTGCAATTAAAGATCCAAAAGAAAAACCAGAAACCCAACATTGTGAATTATCAAAATTTTCCCTTTCAAGCCAATCCAAAGCAGCTGCTGCATCGGCTAATTCTCCTTGTCCATTATCAAATTCTCCATCGCTTTTACCAACACCTCTAAAGTTTACTCGACAAACCGAAAAATCGTTTTCCTTAAAGGTATTAAAAGTTTCAACAACTACTTTATTATTCATTGTTCCTCCATATTGTGGATGTGGCTGTAATACTAAAGCAACAGGAGAGGTATTTTTTTTACTTTTAAAATATTTCGCCTCAAGTCTTCCAGCGGGGCCAGGGATAAATATTTCAATAATTTTATTTTCCATTATTGTAACTGATTATCATTCTCAAAAAAAAATAGGTTTATCATATCTAGGTGACAAAATGTAAATCTTTTTTTAACTTAGATACTTGACTAATTTAGTCAGGTTTATATATACCCAATAAATTAAAGGTTTATGAAACTAACATCAAAAGGTAGATATGCGGTTATGGTTTTGGTGGATCTGGCACGATTTAACGGTATTAATCCAGTTTCTCTAAGAGACATCTCACTTAGACAAGGTATTTCTCTTGATTACTTAGAGCAAATTTTTTCCAAACTTAGAAAAAAAGAAATAGTTCAAAGTGTGAGAGGTAATCAGGGTGGCTACGTTTTAAATATGAAAGCTAAAGAGATAAAACTAACTAATATTTTTGATGCTGTTGATGAAAAAGTAAAAACTGTCCAGTGCAAAAAAGAGTCAAAAAAAGGTTGTAACGGTAAGTCTACAAAATGTTTGACTCATAATTTATGGGACGAGCTTGAAAACCATATTAATAATTTTTTTGAAAAAAAGAGTTTAGAAGATCTTATTAAAGATAACATCGAGAGAAGAATTTAAAAATGGATACTAGAGAAAAAGATATAGAAAAGTTAAAAGATTATAAATACGGTTTTACAACTGATATAGAAAATATTAAAGCTCCAAAAGGTTTGAACGAAGATGTTATCAAGTTTATTTCTAATATTAAAAAAGAGCCAAAATGGATGTTAGACTTTAGACTAAAAGCTTATCAGAGATTAAAGCTTTTAAAAGAACCTAATTGGCAAAAGCCAAAATATCCAAAAATTGATTATCAAGATTTATATTACTATTCTGCACCCAAAAGCATGCAAGACAAACCAAAAAGTTTAGATGAGCTTGACCCTAAACTTTTAGAAACCTACAAAAAACTTGGAATTCCATTACAAGAGCAAGCAAGACTAAATGGAATTGCAGTAGATGCAGTGTTTGACTCAGTTTCGGTAGCAACTACCTTCAAAGGTGAATTAACTAAACATGGAATAATTTTTTGTTCGATGTCGGAGGCTATTCAAAAACATCCCGAGCTTGTAAAAAAATACTTAGGTACAGTCATACCAGTTACTGATCACTTCTTTGCAACACTAAACTCTGCTGTTTTTACAGATGGGTCATTTGTTTATATTCCTGAGGGCGTTAAGTGTCCTATGGAACTGTCAACTTATTTTAGAATAAATGCATCAGAGACAGGACAATTTGAAAGGACTTTAATTATTGCTGATAAAAGAAGTTATGTGAGTTACCTCGAGGGATGTACTGCTCCAATGAGAGATGAAAATCAACTTCATGCGGCAAATGTTGAGCTAATTGCTCTTGATGATGCGGAAATAAAATATTCAACTGTACAAAACTGGTATCCAGGAGATGAAAATGGCAAGGGAGGAATTTATAATTTTGTAACTAAAAGAGGATTATGTAAGGGAAAAAATTCTAAAATTTCTTGGACACAAGTTGAAACAGGGTCAGCTATAACTTGGAAATATCCAAGCTGCATATTAAAAGGTGATAATTCAATCGGAGAATTTTATTCTATAGCAATTACCAATAATTATCAAAAAGCAGATACCGGAACAAAGATGATTCATTTGGGAAGGAATACTAAAAGTAAAATTATTTCCAAAGGTATAAGTGCTGGATTTTCTGATATGACCTATAGAGGTTTAGTCGATATTAATTCAAAAGCTAAAAATTCTAGTAATTACACACAATGTGATTCTTTGTTAATGGGAAATAAGTGTGGTGCACATACTGTCCCTTACATAAAAAATAAAAATTCTGATTCTAATATTGCTCATGAAGCTACAACATCAAAAATTAGTGAGGAGCAATTACATTATTGCCAACAAAGAGGATTAAATCCTGAGGAGGCTGTTGGATTAATTGTTAATGGTTTTTGTAAAGAGGTATTACAACAATTACCCATGGAGTTTGCGGTTGAAGCCCAAAAATTAGTTGGTATTAGCTTAGAAGGGAGTGTTGGTTAATGCTTAAAATAAGTAATTTAAATGCCAATATTGAAAATAAATCGATTTTAAAGGGTTTCTCTTTAAACATAAATCCTGGAGAGGTACATGCAATTATGGGTCCAAACGGTTCAGGAAAGAGCACACTATCTAATATTTTATCAGGAAAAAAAGGTTACGAAGTTTCAGGTGATATCTTATTTGAAAATAAAAATTTATTTGATCTTGAGACAGAAGAAAGAGCTCATAAAGGAATATTTTTAGCTTTTCAGTACCCTTTAGAAATTCCAGGTGTAAATACAAATATATTTTTAAAAACATCTTTAAATGCAATTAGAAAAGCAAGAGGTGAAAAAGAATTGGATGCGATTGAATTTTTAAAACTTGTTAAAGAAAAAGCTAAAGAATTAAAATTTGATGAAGATAAACTAAATAGACAATTGAATGTTGGTTTTTCAGGAGGAGAAAAAAAGAAGAATGAAATTTTACAAATGTCAATGTTATCTCCAAAATTATCTATTTTAGATGAGACAGATTCAGGGTTAGATATAGACGCACTTAAAACTGTTGCGAATGGAGTTAATACTTTGAGAAATAAAGATAATTCTTTTTTAATAATAACCCATTATCAAAGATTATTAGATTACATAAAACCGGATTTTGTTCATGTTTTAATGAATGGAAAAATAATTAGATCTGGTGGTCCAGAATTAGCCATAGAGTTAGAAAAAAAAGGATATGAAAGTATTAATTGAATGAGTAAACAATTACAATCGGATTTTGATAAAATAGTAAAAACTTCGGAAATTTCTAAAGAAGAAGTTCTAATTAAAAAAGATTTTTTAAATAAGTTTATAGAAAGTGGTTTTCCAAGTAGAAAACAAGAAGATTGGAAGTTTTTAGATATAAGTCAAATTATTAAAAAGAATATAAGTAATTTAAGTTTTTTTAATGATTTTTCACAATCCAACGAAATTGACTCATCTATTTTTGTTGATGGTTTAGAGCATAATAAGATTATTTTTATAAATGGCAGAATTGAAAAAATTGATTTTAATTATGAAGACCAAAATAAAATTATAATAAGTGATGAAACTAAAAAAGAAATATCATTTGATTATGAAAATTCATTGATTGATTTAAATAGTGCATTTAATCATAAAGTTTTTAGAATTTTAATTAAAAAGAATTATTCTCTAAAGAAACCTCTAATTATTTATCACTCAACAAATAATAAAATAAAGTCAACTAATATTAATTTGAGATTAGATTTTGAATTAGGTGAAAATAGTTGCTTAAAGCTTATTGATTATTTTGCCAATAATACAACAAAAAACTTTATAAATATTTTTTATAATTTTAATTTACAAAAAGATTCGATCCTCAAAAATTATAAAATTGATAAATTTAGAAATGATAATTTAAAATATTCTTTTAATAATATTGAACAAGATAATAACAGTGTTTCAGAAACATTTATTTTATCTGCTGGTTCAGATTATTTTAAAAATGAAATTAATTGTAATTTAAATGGTGAGTATTCTTCAGCATTCATAAATGGAGTTTTTTCATTGAAAGAAAATCAACAACATGAAATAAGAACTACAATTAAACATTTAGTCGAGAACACTAAAAGTTATCAGCTCATTAAAAGTGTTCTTGGAAAAAATTCAAAATCTGCATATCAAGGAAAAATATTTGTAAATTCAAAAGCTCAAAAAACTGATGGATATCAATTAAGCAAAGCAATACTATTAGATGAAACATCAGAATTTAATGCAAAACCAGAATTAGAAATTTATGCTGATGATGTAAAATGTTCTCATGGATCAGCATCAGGGAGCTTAAATGAAGAATCAATCTTTTATTTAATGTCTCGCGGTTTAAATTACCAACAATCAAAAGAACTTTTAATAAATGGTTTTTTGTTAGATGTTGTTGAAAAGATTACCGATACGGAAATAAGAAACTTAATTAAAAATATTATTGGGTTAAAAGAATGAATATAGATAATATTAAAAAAGAATTTCCAATTTTTGATGAAAAAATTCAGAATAATGATTTAGTTTACTTAGATAGTGCTAATTCATCTCAAAAACCAAAGGTAGTTCTGGATAGGATAAATGATTTTTATTCCAAACAATTTTCAAATGTAGGAAGAAGTATTCATTATTTGGCTGTTGCAGCTACTAATTTATATGAAAATACAAGGTCTTCAGTCCAAAAATATATAAATGCGAAAGATAAAAATGAAATTGTATTTACCAAAGGTGCGACCGAAGCTTTAAATTTGGTCGCTAACACTTTAGGCCAAGCGATCTTGGAGCCAAATGACGAAATTTTAATTACAGAGCTAGAACATCACTCAAATTATGTTCCATGGCATTTTTTAAGAAAATCCAAAAATATAAAAATAAAGTTTGCAGAGATAAATGAAGACGGAGATATTCCGATTGAAAATATTGAAAAAGAAATTACAGATAAAACTAAAGTAATAGCAATAACTCATTTATCCAATGTCACTGGTGCAGTTTTACCAATCAAAGAGATAACTCAACTAGCCCATTCAAAGGGCATAGTTGTTGTAGTAGATGGATGTCAGGGAGGACCACATTTAAAATTAGATATGCAAGACTTGGATTGCGATTTTTACGCAATATCATGTCATAAAATGTATGGCCCGACAGGACTTGGAGTTTTGTATGGAAAAAAGAAATGGTTAGAGCAACTTCCACCATACCAAGGAGGTGGAGGAATGATAAATGAAGTTAAAAAAGATAGAATTTCTTATGGTGAGCTTCCAAACAAGTATGAAGCTGGAACAATGGCTACAGCTCAAGTTATCGCGTTTGACCAATCAATAAAATTTTTAGAAAGTATTGGAATTGATAATATTATTAAACATGAAAAAGAATTAATAGAATACGGTCAAGAAATTTTAAAAAAAAATAATTCTGTTAAGCTAATTGGAAATCCAAAAGAGCGAGGCGGAGTTCTATCTTTTACTGTAGAAGGAGTACATCCACATGACATTGCAACTATTCTAGATGAAACTGGAGTTGCTATTAGAGCGGGTCATCATTGTTGTCAAATACTTCATGACAAACTAGGTATACCTGCAAGTGCGCGAGCATCATTAGGGGTTTATAATACCAAAGATGATTTAGATAAACTAAATGAAGGTATTAATAATTGTAAAAAAATTTTTGATTTATAATGAACTTAAAAGAATTATATCAAGAAATAATTTTAGAGCATGGAAAGAACCCTCGAAATTTAGGGAAAACAAAAAATTTTAATAAAGATGCAAAAGGCAATAATCCATTATGTGGAGATAATGTGCATGTATATCTTAAATTAAATGACCAAAGAAAAGTTGAGGATATTTCTTTTGAAGGAAGTGGATGTGCAATATCAATGGCATCAGCTTCTATAATGACTGATTTGATTAAAGGTAAAAGTGATAATGAAGCTAAAGAAATAATAGAGGATTTTTTAGGAATGATTAAAGAAAATCCTGAACTTAAAAATAATATTTTAAAAGAGGACGATAAAACAAAATTAATGTGTTTATCAGGTGTTAAACAATATCCAATGAGAGTTAAATGTGCAACCTTATCATGGCACACTTTGGTATCTGCAATGGAAAATGATGGGAAAGAAATAACTACAGAAAATTAATTATGGAAGTAAAAAACAAAATAATTGAGGAAATTAAAAAAATTTATGATCCTGAATTACCAGTGAACATATATGAACTTGGTTTAATTTATGATATACAAGTAAATGGTCGTAAAGCTGAAATTAAGATGACATTAACTACACCGAACTGTCCTGTTGCAGAAAGTTTACCCAAAGAAGTAAAAGAGGGTGCAATGCAAGTAGAGGGAATAGATGATGTAAATCTTGAATTGGTTTGGGATCCTCCTTGGAATAAAGATATGATGTCAGATGCAGCGAAATTGGAGTTAAATTTATAATGAACCCTATTATTAAATTAAGTGATAATGCAGCTCTAAGAATTAAAGAAATCATGGCCAATGCTGAAAAAAATGCAATCGGTTTAAGAGTTTCTGTAAAATCAGGTGGTTGTGCAGGTATGTCATACGTAATGGAATATTCAAAAGAGGTAAATCCTAATGATGAGTTGATCGAAGATAAAGGAGTAAAAGTTTACATTGATTCGGCGGCAGTTATGTATCTTTTAGGCACTGAGATGGATTATAAAAAGGAAGATTTCTCATCATCATTTGTCTTCAATAACCCCAATGAAACCGAGCGTTGTGGCTGTGGAGAGTCTTTTAAAGTGTAGTTCCATTTTGGACATATCAGAGTTGCAATAAACGCATAGGTTGATAGTATCTATCCATGAACGTTTTTGAAATTAGAAATTTGCAAAACAGCGAGGACAGAAAAGAGAAGAGAAAAACTTTTTTAAGATCTCTTATAAAGTCTGTTGATACTGGAGCAAATGGAACACTTGATTACATTGTTAAAAAAGGTTCTGGCAAAAACAAAATTGCTAAAACTAGACAATAAAATTAACAACTGTAATACATCTCAAACTCTATAGGATGAGGTGTGTGCTCAAAATTGTGTATTTCTTCAAACTTTAATGCTATGTAAGCATCTATCTGATCGTCAGTGAAAACACCACCGGCAGTAAGGAACTTTCTATCCTTATCTAAACTTTCCATTGCTTCTCTTAAAGATCCACAAACAGTTGGAATTTTCTTTACCTCTTCTTCAGACAATGCGTATAAATCTTTATCAAAAGATTTCCCTGGATTGATTTTATTTTTTATTCCATCAATACCAGCCATTAGCATCGCTGCAAATGTTAAATAAGGATTCCCTGCAGCATCTCCAAATCTTACTTCACATCTAGCTGCTTTCTTGCTTAATGTAATTGGAATTCTGCAAGAAGCAGATCTGTTTCTTGCTGAATAAGCTAAAAGCACAGGAGCTTCAAATCCCGGAATTAATCTTTTATAGCTATTTGTTGTGGCATTAGAAAATGCATTAATTGCTTTTGCGTGTTTCAAAATACCACCGATATAATGCAAAGCTGTATCTGATAAACCTGCGTATTTATTACCTGAGAAAAGAGCGGTATTTCCTTTCCAAATGGATTGATGCACGTGCATTCCTGAGCCATTATCACCTTTTACAGGTTTGGGCATAAATGTAGCTGTTTTACCAAAAGATTGAGAGACCATATGAACGGCGTATTTGTAAAGTTGTAAGTTATCAGCTTGATCAACTAGAGTTCCAAAATACATTCCTAGCTCGTGTTGGCTTGGGGCAACTTCATGGTGATGTTTCTCGACCTTAATACCCATATCCTTCATTGCTTTTAAATATTCGCTTCTCATGTCTTGAGCACTATCAACAGGTGGAACTGGAAAATAACCTCCTTTAATTCCAGGTCTATGTCCTAAATTACCATTTTCATAATCTCTTCCCGTATTGTAGGGACCTTCTGTGCTGTCAATTTTAAAGCCAGTTTCATTCATGTCATTTTTGAATTTAACATCATCAAATACAAAAAACTCAGCCTCAGGTCCAAAGAAAGCTTTGTCTCCAATACCAGATTTTTTTAAATATGCTTCGGCTTTTTTAGCTGTTCCTCTTGGATCTCTTTCGTAAGGATCTTTTTTAATAGCGTCTAAAATATCACAAAAAATGTTAAGTGTATTGTGGGATGTAAAAGGATCAATAACAACTCTACTTAAATCAGGTTTAAGTATCATATCAGACTCGTTAATTGCTTTCCAACCTGCAATAGATGATCCGTCAAAAAAAATACCTTCGTTTAACATTTCCTCATCTACTATTTTTCCATCCATTGTTACATGTTGAAGTTTACCTCTGGGATCCGTAAACCTAAGATCAACGTACTCAATTTCTTTGTCTTTAATGGTTTTTAATACATTTTTTGCGCTCATTATATCTCCTCTGTAATTCAGGCTTTGGTGATACCAAATAAAGATTGATTAATAATGCTCTTTTACTTAATAACACCTATGCATTTTTAACATGAGTGTATAATCAAATTAAAAAAATAACTATCAATTTTAAGTTGAAAATGACTTTACTAGACAAAGAACCTGTAAAAAGAGTAGATAAATTTTTAAAAGAATTTGATCAAAAACAAGAGATAATAACTTTAAATTTATCAGCGCGAACTGCTTCTGAAGCAGCTGCATCTTTAAATTGTGAGAAAGGGGCTATAATAAAAAGCTTGGTTTTTAAAACTGAAAATTATTTTACATTGTGTTTAGTAGCTGGAGATAAAAGAGCTTCATTAAATAAGATTAAAAAAAATCTTAAAATTCAAGATGCTTCTATGGCATCTGCAGATGAAGTAAAGAATGTAACTGGATTTACAATTGGAGGAGTTTCACCTATAGCACATTTGGACACATTACATTGTATAATAGATAGTTCACTTAAAAGATTTAAAGATCTCTATGGAGCTGCTGGTCATCCTCATTGTGTTTTTAGAATTAATTTTAACAATTTAAAAAAAATTACAAACGGAACTATAGGAGATATTACAGAATGAAAGTTCCAACATTTTTAGATTATATCTTACTCACCTTTCTAGCAATTATTTGGGCCTCAGCTTTTTTTAATATTAAAATAGCAACTTATTCATTTGGACCTGTAACAATTGCATTTTTAAGAGTTTTTTTTGGTGCAATTCCAGTTCTATTAATTTGTTTTTATAAAAAAATTAAAATAGAGGCTTTTTCTAAAGATTGGCATTGGTTTGCTATGATTGGTTTTATTAATTTAGTTGCACCTTTTTTTTTAATTGCATACGGAGTTCAATCGGTTCAAAGCAATTTAGCTGCTATCTTGATGTCAACAACTCCTTTAAGCTCAACTGTTCTTGGACATTTCTATTTAAAAAATGAAAAATTTAATTTTATAAAAACCATAGGAATTTTAATTGGTTTCTCAGGGATTATATTTTTATTTTCTGATAATTTACTGATAGATGAAAATAATTTTTTATCAGCGTTACTAATTCTCTTAGGATCAACTTGTTACGTTATTGGAGGTGTTTTAACATTAAAGATAAGTAAGAAAAAAAATGAAAATGTTACTGGTTCAATCTTAATTTGGGCAATAATAATTTTACTTCCAATACTGATCTTTACTGAAAATCCTTTAGAAATTTCGCCTAGATTAGACTCTACTATATCAGTAATTTATCTTGGTTTTGTCTCGACCGGAATAGCTTGGCTTTTAAGATTTAAAATTTTGGTAAAAAATGGTCTTATTTTTCAATCTCAAGTATCTTATTTAATTCCAATATTTGGAACTATATTAAGTTATATCTTTTTAAAAGAATTGATTACTTTAAAAGTATTAATTTCATTAATAGCTGTAAGCTTAGGTATTTATATCGTAAGGAGATCAGACTATAAAAAAATTACTTAAGTAATGAAAACGCTTTGATATGACTTGGCCCAGTCTCGCAACATCCTCCCAGTATTGTTGCGCCTTCTGAACTAAATTTTTTGGCAAATTCTAACATTTTTTTTGGATCAAGATCCCTTCTTTTACCTAAAAATTGTGTCGGCTGAAGATATGAGCTATCTTTTTTAATTTGATTTACTCTAGGAAATGGTTCCGTTTTTAAATAACCATTTAATTTAAAGCCAAATGGAATATTAAGAGATTTTATTTCATCTAAATTTGACTCGAAATTCTCCGGTGAAACACAAGAAAGAATAATTCCAAGTAGCTTATTAATATTTAATTTGTAAAAAATATCTGAAATTTTCTCGCCACTAGGTAGTGTCTTACCATTAGAAATATGAACACCAATTAAAATAGGTTTATTAAACTCTTTAATACAGTCTATTGCAATTTTAATCTCTCTTACACTGCTTAAAACATCGAGATAAAAAAAATCAATATAAGGCTCAATTAATTTTGCTTGCCTATAGAAATCATTTATTATTTCTTTATCAGGTCTATCATCAACTTTATATGTTAAATTTTGAGGAGGCAGACCTCCAGCAACCAAAACTTTAGGATAATATTTTTTTGTTTGTTGGGCAATTTCACAAGCCTTTTGATTTAAATATTCAAATTTTCTTTCAACTTTGTTTTCTAATAATCTAACTCTTCTAGTTGCGAAAGTAGTTGTTACAATTACGTCAGCTCCTGCTTTGATATAATCTAAATGTGTATTTAATAGAAGGTTATGATAATTTTGATCAAGTAAAGCACTCGCACTCCACAAAGTTCCTTTAGGCTTCATACCTCTTGCTAAAAGTTCCTGTCCAGTACCTCCATCCAAAATTCTAATTTTTTTGAAAAAATTAATATCCATTTTTTTAAATCATAGAAAAATATTAATTGTTTTTAATGCAAACACAATATGTTGTATATGTACAATCGTAAGTAGAAAATAAAAAATGAATGACATAGAAACTACACACAATATCTAGTTTAATTAATTAATGGCTATTAAGAAAAAAAAAATAGCAAATAAAAGAAAGACCAAAAAAAATAAAAAAAAAGTGGTCAAATTTTCTAGTAAAAAAAATAAAAAAATTTTGAGAAAAAAGTCTGCGACTAAGAGGCATTCTCAAAAATCTAGAAAAACAAATAAACTAAAGACTAAAAAAACAACAAGAGGAGAAAAAAAAATGAGTGCAGAAGCATTAAAAGTGTCATCTGTATTAGATACCTCTCATTTAAAGGTTAAATTTCCATTTAAAGGTAAATACGGAAACTATATAAATGGAAAATTTGTAGAACCTAAATCTGGCAAATATTTCGATAATGTTAGTCCGATATCAAATGAGAAGATCTGTTCAGTTGCACGATCAGACGAAAAAGATGTAGAAGCAGCATTAGATGCGGCTCACGCAGCTTTTTCAGAATGGGGAAAGACAGACATCACTACTAGATCAAATATATTATATAAGATTGCTGATGTTTTAGAAAAAAATCTGAATTTGTTAGCTACGGCTGAATGTTTAGATAATGGAAAACCGATAAGAGAGTGTATGGCAGCGGATTTACCTTTGGTAATTGATCATTGGAGATATTTTGCCGGAGTAATTAGAGCAGAAGAGGGATCTATTGCTGAGATTGCAAATAATCAATACTCTTATAATTTTCACGAACCATTAGGTGTAGTTGGTCAGATAGTACCATGGAATTTTCCATTATTAATGGCAACATGGAAATTAGCACCAGCTCTTGCTGCAGGAAACTGTTCAGTTTTAAAACCAGCTGAACAAACACCAGCATCAATCATGGTAATGATGGAACTAATTGGAGATCTGTTACCTCCAGGAGTTGTCAACATTGTCAGTGGTTTTGGATTAGAAGCAGGTAAACCATTAGCATCATCAAAAAGAGTTGCTAAAGTTGCTTTTACAGGTGAAACAACAACAGGAAGATTGATTATGCAGTATGCTGCACAAAACATAATTCCAATTACTTTGGAATTAGGTGGTAAATCTCCAAATATTTTCTTTGAAGATATCATGGAAAAAGATGATGACTTTTTTGATAAATGTATTGAAGGTTTTGTAATGTTCAATCTCAACCAAGGTGAAGTTTGTACTTGTCCTAGTAGAGCTTTGATTCAAGAATCTATATACGATAAATTCATGGAAAGAGCTATAGCGAGAACGAAAGCTGTTGTTCAAGATAATCCATTAAAAATGGAGACCATGATTGGAGCTCAAGCGTCAGTCGAGCAAATGGAAAAGATTAAATCTTATCTAGAGCTTGGAAAAAAAGAAGGCGCTAAGGTTCTTACAGGAGGAAGTGCTGCTAAGCTTAATAGTGGATTGGAAAAAGGGAATTACATTCAACCAACTATTTTCGAAGCTAATAATGCCATGAGAATCTCACAAGAAGAGATTTTTGGTCCTGTTGTATCTGTGATTAAATTTAAAGATGAGGCAGAGGCACTTAAAATTGCTAATGATACTCTTTATGGTTTAGGCGCAGCTGTTTGGACTAGAAATGGCAATATAGCTCATAGAATGGGAAGAGCGATACAAGCAGGAATAGTATGGACAAATTGTTATCATGCTTACCCAGCTCACTCTCCATTTGGTGGTTACAAACAATCAGGAGTTGGAAGAGAAACTCATAAAATGATGCTTAATCATTACAGACAGAATAAGAACTTACATGTCTCGTATGCTGAAAAGAAATTAGGCTTCTTTTAAAGAAATAATATATACTGGTCCATGATTCGATATCATGGGCCAGAGAAAAAACATGAAAGTATCAGCAACACATTCCGCATTAAGCTTATTATCTGAACTAAAAGAAAAATATGGTGAGAAATTAATGTTTCACCAGTCTGGTGGATGTTGTGATGGAAGCGCTCCGATGTGTTTTCAAGAAGGAGAGTTCCCGTTAGGAGATAACGATATAAAATTGGGAGAAATTGGTGGTGTTCCTTTTTATATGAATGGGGATCAATATGAAAAATGGAAACATACGGACCTCACGATAGATGCAGTTAAAGGAATTGGTGGTATGTTTTCCTTGGACAATGGCACAGGCAGAAGATTTTTAACAAAATCTGAGATATGTCTAGTAGTGGATAACGATAATCCTAATCACTAATCAGATCTAATCTATAAAATATGTCGGTTTTTTTAAGTTCACAAAAAATAGTTAAGGATTGGATTGATTATAACAATCATATGAACGTCTCTTATTATCTTTTAATATTTGATAAATTTGGAGCAGATGTATTAAATGATACTTTTAAAATGGGCGAACTCTCAGCTAAAACAACTGGGAAAAGTACAATGATTGTAGAGTCTAATATTACATATAATCAAGAATTAAAAATAGATGATGTGGTAAATGTAAATTTAGTTTATTTCGATCATGATAAAAAAAGACTTCAATACAAAATGGAAATGGTGCACAAAGAAAAAAATTTCCTAGCATCAACAATTGAAGTTTTAGCTTTATACGTTAATCTTAACACGAGAAAAGTTTCGGAGTTTGAGCTGGAAAAAGTCTCAATAATGGAGGACTTTATAAAAACCAATCAAGAAAAGTTTGATAACTCAGACCTAAAATTTTCATCAAAATTAAAAAAGTAAATAGTTTACTTCCAGCCCGCATACTGGAAGTAAAATTAATTATTGTCCTGGCGCCTTGTATTGACCGGAAGCTACTTCACTTGCTTTAGTTGTAGCTTTTGTAAAGTCTATTGCTTCTAGCATAGTCAAGTTTTTAACTGCTCCTGATGCTTCTACTACTAGTTTTACTGCTGCAAAATCCTCGAAACTTGCAAGTTCATTCACAACAACAAAGTCATAAGGACCTCTAACAATGTCCATGCTATGCATTGTTCCACCCATAGCTTTTGTTAGCTGTTCTACTACTGCTTTTCTATCAGTTTTTGGATCTTTTAAAAAACCTTGAAAAGCTTTTTCAGTGTAGTTTCCCATTATATATGCTTTCATAAATTACTCCTTTTTGTTTTTTTAAATTATCATTGTAACAAATTTTATGAATGTGTAAAAATTACATAGTGGACACAACCTATAGTAATGTTAAATTAAAATATGTATGAAAAATTTGGTCAATTTATAGATGGTCAATGGCAGCAATCATCAGATAAAGGGACTTATGAAGTTATTAATCCTGCTACTGAGGAAATTTTAGGCAAGGTTTCTAAAGCTACTCCACACGATGTAGATAAAGCACTTAAGTCAGCTGAGAAGGGATTAGAAGTTTGGAAAAAAACTGCGCCGTGGCAAAGATCTTATATCATCAGACGAATTGCAGACAGAATAAGAGAGAAGCAAGATGTGCTTGCCAAATGGATGACACTAGAAGTTGGAAAACCATTTATAGAAGCTAAAGGAGAAGTTAATGGGGCTGCAGATATCTTTGAATGGAATGCTGAAGAGACAAAAAGAATTTATGGTCAAACCGTAGAAAGTAGATTTGAAGATACTAGAGTTCATGTTTATTATCAACCAGTTGGAGTAGTAGCTGCATTATCTCCTTGGAATTTTCCCGCCGTATTATCAGCTCGAAAAATTGCGACAGCTTTAGCTGCTGGCTGTTCAGTTATTATCAAACCAGATGTAATTACGCCAGGAGTAGTAATGGAAATGGTCAATATTTGTAATGAAAGTGGAATTCCTCCAGGAGTAGTAAATCTTTTGTCAGGAGATCCTCCTAGTATTGCTCAACAACTAATTGCATCGGATATTATAAAAAAGATTTCAATAACGGGGTCCTCAAGAGTAGGAAAATTAATTTTAAAACAAGCTGCTGATAAAGTTCAAAGGGTAACGATGGAGCTAAGTGGTCATTCACCTTTTATTGTTTTTGATGATGCAGATATTAAAAAAGCTGCAGATATGGCTATTGCTGCTAAATTTAGAAATAATGGTCAAGTATGTATATCTCCTAATAGATTTTATATTCATGAAAAAAAAAAAGATGAATTTGTTAATTTGTTCTTAGAAAAAACAAAAAAACTAAAAATTGGAAATGGTATGGATCCTGACACACAATTAGGTCCTCTTACTACTCAAAAAAGATTAAATGAAGTGGAAGCTCTTGTTGAAAAAACTAAACAGGAAGGTGCTAAAGTTTTGTTAGGTGGTAAAAGACCTGCTGGCTTTAATAAAGGATTTTTTTATGAACCAACTATTTTTGACGATGTAAAAGATAATTTTACTATAATGAAAGAAGAGCCTTTTGGACCTTTAGTTCCCATGCTTTCATTTAAATCATTTGATGAGGTTATTAAAAGAGCTAATGATCATGAGCTTGGTTTATGTAGTTATGTTTGTACAAATTCAATGGAAAAAGCTCACTTAGCCTCAGAACAATTAGAAACAGGAACAGTAGGAGTAAATACAGGTTTTATCGCAGTAGCTGAAGCTCCATTTGGAGGCATCAAGCAAAGTGGCTATGGCCGTGAAGGTGGGTCAGGAGCAATTAAGGATTATCTAAATATAAAATATACTCACCTAGGCATCAAAGGTTAATAGAATGAAATTATTGAGAGTAGGTAAGCCAGGTAAAGAAATACCTGCAGTTCTTGATAGTGAAAATAAAATAAGAGATTTATCGAAGATAGTTCAAGATTTTAATCCTGATTATCTAAATTTTAACATTTTGGATAAAATAAAAAAAACAGATTTAAAATCCTTACCACATATAGAGAACAATCAAAGAATTGGATCATGTGTAACAAAACCACTTAATTTTCTTGCAATAGGATTAAATTATAAGGCCCATGCTGAAGAAACGAATTCTGACGCTCCAAAAGAACCTATAGTTTTTAATAAATCTCCAAATTCAATAATTGGACCAAATGATAAAATTATTATTCCTAAGTACTCTAATTCATTAGATCACGAGGTAGAAATAGCAATAATTATAGGTCGTAAAGCTAAATATGTTAAAGAAGAACAGGCACAAAATTATATATTTGGTTACTGTATTTGTAATGATATCAGTGAAAGAGAATGGCAAAAAAAAAGAGGGGGTCAATGGGTCAAAGGAAAATCAGGAGATACTTTTGGACCTCTTGGACCTTATTTAGTTACTAAGGATGAAATTAAAAATCCATTTAATTTAAATTTATCCTTAGATTTAAATAGCAAAAGAAGGCAGACAGGTAACACAAGTTTAATGATATTTAATTTTAATTTTTTAATTTCTCACATCACTCAATTTATAACTTTAATGCCAGGAGATATAATTACTACTGGCACTCCAGCGGGAGTTGGAATGGGCATGAACCCGCCGGACTATCTAAAAGATGGAGATGTAATGGTCTTAAAGGTCGATAATTTAGGTGAACAAAATCTTAAAGTAGTAAAAGAAAATAATGATTGAATTACTCATAGCATTTGGAGCAGGTCTGATAAGTTTTCTATCTCCTTGTGTGCTTCCTTTAATACCAGGTTATATTTCTTATATATCGGGAAGTTCTATAAACATACTAATTGAAAAAAAAAATATAAATTTAATTCCCATAATTTTATTTACTATAGGGTTTTCAATTATTTTTATAATTTTTGGAGCCGCCTCAACTTTTTTAGGCAAAGTATTACTTCAAAATTCAAATGAACTAAGGATATTTGCTGGAATAGTAATTATAATTTTTTCACTTCACATAATTGGAATTATAAATATTAAATTTTTAAATTATGAAAAAAGAATTCAAACAAATATTAATAAAAATTTATTTAGTCCAATTTTAATTGGTATGGCATTTGCTTTTGGTTGGACACCTTGTATTGGACCAATATTAGGATCAATTTTAGTTTTAGCAGCAACAGAAGAAAATTTAATTCAAGGAATTTCACTTTTATTTTCATATTCTCTTGGCCTTGCTATTCCTTTCATTTTATCGGGGTATCTAATTCAAAAATTTTTAATATTTTCTAAAAATTTCAGAAAAAACATAAATTTAGTTTCTAAAATTGGTGGAACTATACTATTAATTACTGGAATTCTGATAATAAGTAATCATTTACAAGCTTTAGGATATTATTTATTAGAAGTTTTTCCATTTTTACAAAAATTCGGATAATTTAAACTATGAAAATTTACCAAATAGATTCCAGCGCAAGAAAAGAAGGTTCAACCTCAAGAGCACTAGCAAAAAAGTTATTAAATAAAATTAAAAAACCTGAGGATGAGGTCATATACCGTGATTTAAATGACGAAATGGTTTTTGTATCTAATCTTACTGAGTCTGGAATGAACATTGATGAAAAAGACCAAACAGAAAATCATAAAAAAATGTTTGAGTTATCAGATACTTTAGTTAAGGAGCTCAAAGAGAGTGATATAATAATTATATCTGCTCCCATTTATAATTACGGGCCTCCAGCTACATTAAAAGCATGGTCGGATTTAGCCGCAAGAGTGGGAGAGACTTTCAAATTTAAATCTAATGGAAGAAGAGAAGGTTTATTGAAAAACAAAAGAGCATATTTAGTGATTACTTCGGGAGGCACTAAATTAAACAGTAAAGAAGATTTCCTAACACCATGGTTAAAGTTTATCTTAAACTTTTTTGGTATTGAAAAAATTGATATTATTTGTGCTGATCAAATGTCATTAGATTATGAAAAATCAATGAAAAGTGCTGAAGAGCAAATTGAAAAGGTTTAATAATCACTAAATCTTTAAAAACTTAAAATTTTTTAGAAATAAAATGAATAATATTGAGTAAAAACCAGATGTTTGAAATAAAAGTCGATCAAGTGTGACTTTAATATACCATTCATAATTATCAAAACTTAGAAAAATTAAAAAAATAAATCCAAAATTTAATATTAAACACCAAGTAAAATACTTATTAATTTTTTGGAATTTTTTAAAGATAAATATATTTAATAGTCCACAAGCTATAATTATAATCCATAATGGATATTTAATGAAAGAAATTATGGAGCCAATTAATATTTTTAAAAATTTCGTTATCATAAGTAATGGATCTGACATTAATGAAACAAGAGATAGCAGATTATTATGAGGAAAACCATGAAGACCAATCACATACTTTTGTAAAAAAAACTGTAGAGAAAGTAAAATAATTATAGAGATATAAAATAAAACTTTTGATTGAATTGATTTAGTAGAAACAAATACTAGCAATGTGCTAAAAATTATAAAATAAACTGTTCCTTCATCTTTAAACCAACAATTAATATATAAAATAGTTAAAATTAAGAAAATAAACTTAGAATTTATTGTTTTTTCAAAATCAATTAAATAAATATATCTTGCAGCTACAAGTAGAGAAGTAAAAATTAGATATTCTTGGTAACCAGCAAACAAAAAGGCATCATAAGTAATTAGTATAAAAAATAATATAAAAAAAATTTTTAAGTTTATATTTTTAAAATTAATACATTTAGCAAACATAAAGACTGACAAGGTATAAAAATATGGTTGAAAATATCTTCCAAAATATTCAAGTTCGATTATTGAATTTTTCCAAAAAAAAGCCCACAAAAATGATCCTAGATGTGGGTATTCTGGATGAGTAGGCACATTGGGTATTGATTGTATTTTGTCTCCGTTGAAAAACACTAAAGCTTTTTCAAGCCACATATGTCCATCAGACTCTAGCCTAAGGTTTTGAGCGATATTAAAAAATAATGATAACACAACTAAAAAAAATAATAAAAAAATAAATAATTTAGAAGTTTTAATTCTAATTTTAAATTCCCTATAATTAAAAATAATAAAACCAAAAGATAAAATAAAATAAATGTTAAATAAAAATTTTAAGTCAATATTAAAAAAAGATAACAAAAGACAAAAATAAAGAAAAAAGATTATGTTAATTGCATGGGCATCAATTAAGTCCAAAACATTATTAAAATTAAGAGTCTTATTTAATGTTTTTGGTGTGAATGGAAAAGAAAAGAAAATTAAAAATATAAAAAATTGAGCAAAAATTGATACAACTTCAATCATTTAATTCAAGTAAGTAGCAGTTGTTATATTGATATATAATTTCATAATTCTTTAAAAATCCAAATTTTTTTTCAAGTGTACTTTGGTTATTAATGTTTTGAAAATTAAGTATCATAAAATATTTCACATTTTTTAAGTTCGATTTTATTTTTCCAAAAAGTCTTTCAGGTGTAACAAAACCTTGATCATTAATGAGATTGATCTCGTCCTTTTCTAAACTAAATTTTTTCGAAACTAAATTGTAAAAACCCCAACTTTCTTTTTCACAAAATCCATAATTTTGAACCATTCTTTTTTCATGACTGAAGTTAAGTATTGAATATAAATTGTAAGGAGTATTAAAAAATTTTAAAACTACAAAAAAAATTAAAACGAAAAATATTATAATTTTTGTTTTTTTAATTGATAAATTCATTCATTACAGAGCAAATTTTCTTGCTAAATATTTTAATTTACTTTCAGTGCTATCATAATCTATATAACATCCTTGCAAAAATCTCTTGCCTTCATTTTTATCGTATGAGGTTCTTCCATGTAATAACCTATGATTATCCATCATTAGAAGATCTCCCTTAGATAATTTGAACTCAATTTTGTATTGGTCAGAATTGTATAATTCAGAAATTTTTTTTCTTGCTGAATAATAAAGTTCAAGTTTCCCTTTTTCAATCAATGGTACAAAGTCAAGTCTTGGGCTAAATCTTACTTGTTTAAATTCATTATTAAGGTCTAACTCAATCATCTCAGCCCAATCCTCTAAAATGACTTGCTCGTCTATAAATTGGTATCTAATTTTTATTTTAGTTAAAATTTCATAAAAATTAACAAAATTTTTTTTAAGATCTTCTGTGACTGTAAAACCATCCACCAAAATTGATAAACCTCCACTTACCTCATTATCAATGCAATGCAAAATTTGGATACATGGCACAGGTTTACGATAAGGGTTATCTGTATGAGGTGATAAAGGTAATGATGTATAAGCTAAATCATTTGGCTCTGGTTTCGATTTTACATTAAAATATTCACCAAAATTTGTTTTTCTTATACTTCCTATTGAATTTGCAAAATTTACAATGAAATTATTTTCTGTTGGAACATTCTTAAAAATAACAAATCCATATTTATAAAAGTCGGTTAAAGCCTTATACATAGTTTTTTCTTCAAAAATATTTTTATTAAATTGATAATTTTTCAACTTTTTTAAAGACGAGTCCCACTTAATTTTTTTTATCGATTGAATAAGGTTTTTATTAAGAAATTCTTTTACAATACTTTGAATTGATAATTTAGTTTTTGCACCATCTTCGAAGACAATTTCTAAAAATTCATCAGACAAATTAAGATTTTTAATCATAATTTTGTTTTCAATCTTTGTAGGATCAAATAATCTTTGCTGGGTTTTTTTATCCACAAAATCCTCACCATTTACTCTTTCCCTAAGCCAGAATGGATGAATTTCATTTTTAATTCCGTTATTTTCAAAAAAAACTTTATTTTCAAATAATTCAATTTTCATGATTATACTGATGATTATTTAAAATTTTACTTTAATCAATACAAATTAAATTGTATTAGTCTGTAGTGTTCAAATTAAAATCTAAAGATTATAAAATTTATTCTAAATTTTTAAGTAATTTAGCAATTAAATTAAATGGTTATTATTACTCAAAATTAAAAAAACCTATAAGAGTAAAAAATAAGATGAAGGGTAGGGGATATGATCCAGTTACTCCTGCAGATAAAGCTTTTGAAAAATATATTATAAAACAAATTTTAAATAAATTTCCGAATCATCAAATAATTGGTGAGGAGTTTGGTTATAAAAAATCAAAAAGTGATTTTTCTTGGGTAATTGATCCTATCGATGGCACTAGATCATTCGTAATTGGAAATCCTACTTGGAGTAATTTAATATCGTTAAATTATAGAGGATATCCAGTTTTAGGTATGGCTAATTTTCCAATTCTAAAAAAGTATTATTATAATACTTCAAATAACACTGCCTATGTTTCAGAGAATGGAAAAAAAAAAAGATTAAAAGTAAATAAGAGAGCCACCATATCAAATATGAAAATGGCAGCCGCATTTCATGGTTATCTATCTCTTAATAAACAAAAAAAAATTCCTAGGATTTTAAAAAAAATGCAATTTCCATGTATCGATGCCCTTAGCTACACACACTTTGCTGAAGGAAAAATTGATGTTGTATTGCAATGCTCAAATAAAATTTGGGATATTCATCCCTTAATTCCAATTATAGAGGCAGCTGGTGGATTTATTACAACTTGGAAAAACGATAATGCGGTTAAAGCAGGAAATATAATATGCTCTCCAAATTTAAGACTTCACAAAAATCTCTTGAAAATTTTAAAACCGGTTACTAAGTAGATTTTCCAAGTGTATTAAGCAGTATTACGCCAATTATAATTAAGATTATTCCAGTTATTCCATAAACATTCGGAGTTTGATTATATTTAAACACAGCAAATAAGGAGACTGCAGTTATGGTTAATCCTCCGTATGTTGCGTAAGCAAAACCTACTGGAATTATATTCATTGCTTTCGACAAACAAAAAATACATGCAATTATTGAGATGATACAAAAAACTGTTGGTGCAATAATAGTAAATCCGTTTGTTGATTTTAAAAATCCGTTAGAGGTAATTCCCATAATTATTGCTAATAATAAATAGATATATCCTGAAAGATTACTCATTTTAAAGATTAAGACTATTCAATAATTTTATCTACAATTTTTTGTACAATAGGAGCTACAAGTGATATTGCAACTAACGCTACTGGTAAGCTTATAGACCAAGCTTTTAGAAATCTTTTATAATACATTTCATCAAAGCCTGTGTTAATATAAGTAATAATAAGCGTCATAATTAAACTCATACTAAAACTCATAAGGCATATAAATAATATTTTTGTATATCTTTTTGGTAACATTAAATTTTACTCCATTTGATAGCATCTTCCATTCTATCATCACCCCAAAATATTTCATTTTCAACTATAAAAGATGGACTACCAAATACTTTATTTTTGCGTGCAGTATCTGTATTTGATTTATATTTATTTAAAAATATTTCAGATTTCGCTTCAGAGAGTATTTCATCCTTATCTAAATCTAGTTCATTACAAATTTAAGAAATACTAGGATCAATAGCTGGCTCCTTTCCCTCTTGAAACCACTTTTTATAAGTAAGTATGATATAATTTATACCCCAACCTTTATCTAATCCAAGAATTGCAATTTGATTGGCTAAGTCAAATTCTGATAGAGGATAAGGCACAGGTGTTTTTGCAAAAAAACCATAGTCCTTAGCACGTCTCTCAATATCTCGCCACATATAATTTACTTTATTTATTTTATCTTTTGGAAATGGAATATTGTTCATTTCCTTCATAATTGCTCGCACACTAAAAGGTTTCCAATTAAATTTAACCTGATGTTTTTTTTCAACATCCATGATCCTGGTTACAGTTAGATATGTATATGTACTTCCTATTGAAAAATAAAAATCTATATTTTTCACTTATTTTGCAAGTTTAGTTGCACCTGTTTCTTGATGAACAACTTTTCCATCCTTAAATTTGTAATAGGTCATTACTGCTTCTTTATTGCCATCATTAAAATCAACCATAGAGTGTTCAAAACCAACTTCATTATTTTCAAAAAGAATTCTAACATTGCTTTTTTTAACATCTTTCATACCAACCCAACCAACTACATCCTTTTTAGATAAGCTTTTACCAGATGAATGCATTAAAAATTGGAAATCATCATGTATCAATTCCTCTGCTCCAGCACTATCACCTTCATTTATTATTTTTGTCATTTTTTCTATAATTGACATCTTATGCTCCTTTTATAATTATTCCGTTAGCTACTGAATTATCTAATCGGATTTGTTTAATTGGTTTATATTCCTCTGAATTATACCATTCTAAAGCTTTTTCGTAACTTGGAAATTTTATCACTACAGTTCTTGGATAGGCCCAACTTCCTTCAACAATCTTACTTTCACCACCCCTAATAATGTATTCACCACCATATCTTTCAGCTATAGGTTTAACTTTTTCTACATATTCTTTATATTCTTTAGGTCGTTTTATATCTATATTGAATATAGCAAACCCAGACATCAAGTTTAAATCCTTTAGCTAAATATTGGTCTTATTTCATCTTCAATAGTACCTTCTATTGCAACTTCTTTTAATTGTTCTAAAAGTTTTATATATTCAGGATCTGCAGACATATTAGCGTCAGCATCATTATCACCTTCAAACATAGGTCCAATTAGAGTCTCTCTTATTGTTCTTGGGTCTCCACCCATTTGAAAAGAAAAATAAACATCATGATTAGGATAATGTTTTTTTCTAACTGCTGCTAAGCCTTTTCCAATTTCCATTGCTTTTCCTAAACCGTCATCTTTTACTCTCATTGTTCTAGTGTAAATCACTTTCATCGTTTCTCCTTATTTAGTAAAAAAGTTTAGGAATTTTTATTTAGCATTAAAATCTATAACATCATCTGTACACTCAACAAACTTATGAGGTTCATAGAAATCATTCATGGACTCTAATTGTTTATTAATTGCATCTGGATCTTTACCTTTCCACCAACAATACATTGTTAAATTATCACCTGGCGTATTCCAGCTCATTTGACATTTTGCATTTTCACTTGTCATTGCTTTAGTCATATCTTCCATCGACATTGAACCAGTAACTTCTATCATTTTAGCTTTTGCTTCTTTTGATTTAAAAGTATGTGTCACTATATAGTTTTTCATGTTCCTCCTATTTTACTTTTGTTAAATCATAAATTGAGTAGCTATCTATAACAGCATCCATCACAGGTTTTGATACTTCGGTACCTTCAATGAACTTATGTAATGCAGGTTCATCAATGCAAAATATCTTAAACATTACAGTACTTTTATCTGGGGCTACCGTTCCAATAGTTTTTTCCACTACTGCAACTTTAGCTCTTTCTGCCAAACCCTCTGATGATTGCATAAATCCCATAAACTTTTCTAACATACCTTCTTTTAATTTAGCTACTACTAACATTTCTTTTTCCATTTTATCTCCTTTTTATTTAATATGTATATTCGCCGCTCATTTGATTCATTGAGTGAGCAAATCCAGTTTTCCCTTTTAGGTTTTGTCTGCTAGAAAAACCAGAGCCTGTAATCTTTTCATATTTTCCAGTACCTCCGACAATCAAAAATGTTCCTGATCCACCTTGGCCACCAGTACCTTTACCTTTGTAATTTATAAAAACTTTCTCACCATCAGATAAGTAAAAAGTACACATACCTGTTTCATCTTCAAACTTACCACCTACTAATGTAAGTCCACCTACACAATTCATTGTCGACTTATCAAATATACTATTAGGATCTTTATCTGTTAGCCCAGCATTCCCATCATAAGTAATTGCCATGTTACCATTACCAGCATTCATGATATTCATTTCCCAAGATCCCATTCCACTAGCATTAAATTTTCCTGAATTAGCATAAGCACCAGAGGAAATAATTGTTAAAACAAATGTTAATATAAATTTTTTCATTTTTGCTCCTTTTATTTATAAAGTTTCATTTTAATATAAAGTTTGAACTACTTTTTTTACTCTTTCAGCTCCATTTGGAACCAGAGCCTCTACTAATTTATGACACTTATCAGTTTTAGCTTTATCATATTTTGAACCGTAATGCTTATCTACTGCTTTATTTACTCCTTCATCCCATTCTTTTTCTGGTATACCAATTTCAAGAGCATATGTTTTTAAGACTTTCACAGTCGAAATAGATTTTTCTTTCATTCCATACTCAAATTTTTCCCCTGATGGAAGAAAGTAGTTAGCCATGTAAATACCTACACAATCCCAAGCTTTAGATTTGTCATCATTACTCATGCCGGCGTAAGCAGTTGTAAAAATTAAAATTGAAAAAATAATTGTAAAGTATTTCCTCATGATTACTCGATATTATTTAAATTAAAGAAAAAAATGTAACTGTTTTGTTACATAACTGGTATGCGATATTATAGCCACCTCGGTATGGGTAATTTTTTTTCCCTTAAAAATGATTTATTAAACATCTTAGAGTTGTATTTATCTGATTTATCACACAGTATTGTAACGATGGTTTTCCCCGGTCCTAATTCTTTTCCAAGCCTAATTGCACCTGCTATATTTATCCCACAACTTGTACCTAAACTTAACCCTTCATTTTCAATTAAGTCATAGAGAATGGGTAGGGCTTCATAGTCATTTATAGAGAAAGCACCATCAATTTTTGCGTTTTCAAAGTTTTTAGTGATTCTACTTGATCCAATACCTTCAGTAATCGACCCACCCTCTGATTTTAATTCTCCGTTCTTAATATAATTATAAAGTGCAGATCCCTTTGGGTCAGAAAGAAAAATTTTAATATCTTTATTTTTTTCTTTCAAAGCATTACTTACTCCAGAAATAGTCCCACCCGTTCCAGATGAGCAAATAAAACCATCAACTTTACCATTAGTTTGATCCCATATCTCTTTTCCTGTTCCGTCATAGTGTCCTTTAGCGTTTGCAATATTATCAAATTGATTAGCCCATACCACTCCATTATTATTTGTAGGTCTTAATTCTTCAGCTAGACGACTAGCAATTTTGACAAAATTATTTTCATCTTTATAAGGTTTTGCTGGAACTAATCTTAATTCAGCTCCTAGGTTTCGAATTGTATCTTTTTTTTCTTGAGTTTGATTATCATTCATAACAATTATAGTTTTATAACCTAGCGAATTACCTATTAGACCCAGTCCAATACCAGTATTACCTGCAGTTCCTTCCACAACAATACCGCCTTTAGAAATTAATTTTTTTTTCTGTGCGTCTTTAAGAAGTGCTAGCGCTGCCCTGTCTTTAACTGAACCACCAGGATTCATGAATTCAGCTTTACCATAAATATTACATCCAGTCATTTCTGATGCAGCTTTTAATTTAATAAGAGGAGTGTTACCAATAGAGTCTATAAAAGTATTTCTTATATCAGACATCATTCCTCTTTATCAGTAACAGCGTAAGGTTTGAATCCTTTAGTAGCATCACCAACCCTTTTAGCTGGGATACCAATCATTATAGACTTATCTGGCACATCTTTTGTGACCACTGCATTAGCACCAATTAAAGAATTTTTTCCAATAATAACTGGACCTAATATTTGAGCTCCAGAACCTACAACAACATTTTCTTGTAAAGTTGGATGTCTTTTTTGATTTCTTTGGTCATTAGAATTGATACTAGGTGATATGCCACCCAGCGTAACATTATGGTAGATTGTTACATTATCTCCAATTTCAGAAGTTTCTCCAATAACAACACCCATTCCGTGATCAATAAATAAATTTTTTCCAATCTTTGCTTTTGGATGTATTTCAATTCCAGTTAGGAATCTTGAAAATTGTGAAACTATTCTTGCAATTAATTCAAATTTTGCAATCGCAAAAAAATTTGCAATTTTATGAAAAAAAACTGCTTTTACTCCAGGGTAAGTTAATACCAAGCTTATCTTTGATTTTGCAGCTGGATCTCTGTCTATTATTGATTGTAAAAAATCATTCATGACTGGCTATATAGCTATTTTTTTTTTAATTTAAATACTTTTAATTTGGTCTAATGTCACTCCTTTAACATTAGCAGGGACAGCAATATCCATCATTTTAGGATTTGCAAGATTTAAATTATTCATTATGTCTGCATATTCATTTGCAGAGCTAACTTGCAGCCTTGGATTATTTTCTTTTTCATTTTGAATTGTTGATGATTTTTTGCCATTGTAATCATGAGCTGGATATACGATTGTATTATTTGGAAGTTTTAATATTTTATTAAATATAGAGTCATAAGATTGAAAGGGATCTCCATTTTGAAAGTCTGTTCTTCCTGTACCATTTATTAACAAAGTATCGCCTGTAAAAACACGGTCTTTCATTAAGAAACTATATGAACAATCTGTGTGGCCAGGTGTATAAATTGCTTTTAAACTAATCTTATCAATATCAATTTTATCGTTCTCTTTTACTTTTAAATCAATAACTTCAGATTTAGATTTTTCTCCCATTATTCTTGTGCAATTGGTTCTTTTATTTAATTCATTTAAAGCTGTAATATGATCAGCATGAATATGAGTATCTATTACTTTTACAAGTTTTAAATCTAGTTCCTTAAGTAAATTGACGTAAGTATTAATATTTTCTAATACTGGATCGATGATCAAAGCTTCTCTTCCCTTATTACTTGCGATTAAATAAGTATAAGTTGAGGATTTTTTATCAAAAAGTTGTTTAAAAATCATACAATATCAACAACAATACAAAAATTTGCATAGCAAATCAATCTTGCATATAATTTTTTATATAATAAATAGGAGGTTAAATGACTTTAAAAATAAATAGTATTGCTCCGGATTTTAAAGCAAAAACACAACTTGGAGATATATCTTTTCATGAGTGGTTAGGAGATAGTTGGGGAGTTCTGTTTTCACATCCAAAAGATTTTACCCCAGTATGCACAACTGAATTGGGCTCTTTAGCAAAAATGAAACCTGAATTTGATAAACGAAATGTGAAAGTTATAGGTTTGAGTGTTGATCCAGTGTCTGATCATGTAAAATGGTTAGAGGATATAAAGGATGTTAGTGGGAATAAACCAAGCTATCCTATAATAGCTGATGAAAAGTTAGAAGTTGCAAAACTTTATAACATGCTCGAGGGGGATGCTGGAGTAACATCAATGGGTAGAACTGCGGTAGACAATCAAACAGTTAGAACAGTTTTTATAATCAGACCAGACAAAAGAATTGGTCTTTTTTTAACTTATCCAATGGCTACTGGTAGAAATTTTATGGAGCTTTTAAGGGCGATAGACTCTATGCAACTAACCGCAAAACATAAAGTTGCAACACCAGCTGATTGGAAAAAGGGTGAGGAAGTAATTATTGTTCCTGCGGTGAAGGACGATGAGGCTAAAAAACTGTTTCCAGATGGTTGGAATGCGGTAAAGCCATATTTGAGAAAAGTTCCAGATCCTTCAAAATAGATTGAATAAAAAAGATTTAGACCAGCAATCTCAGCATTGGGAAAATAGTTTCTCAAATAAGCCTGAGATGTTTGGTTTAGACCCAAGCGAGCCTGCTAAACATGCTAAAGAAATATTTGAAAGTCAAAAAGTAAAAACTTTTTTTAGTGGAAAAAAAATTGATATTCTTGAGTTGGGTGCTGGTTTGGGGAGAGATACAACTTATTTTGCAGCAAATTCAAATTTAATTCAAGTTACAGCATTAGATTACAGTTCTGAGGCAATAAAAAATATTAATCAAAAAAAAAAAGAATATTATTCTGATCCTACAATGGCTGATGGTAGATCTGCTGCGGATAAAATTACTACAAAAGTTTGGGATGTACGCAATGGAATTCCTTATAAGGATAATTCTTTTGATGGGTGCTATTCACATATGCTTTATTGTATGGCCTTAACAACTTCAGAAATTATTAAATTAAATGAAGAAGTTCATAGAATTTTAAAACCTGGTGGTATTAATATATTTACTGTTAGACATACTGGAGATGGTGATTATAAGAGAGGAAAACACATTGGAGAAGATTTATACGAAAATGACGGGTTTATTGTTCATTTTTTTGATAAAGAAAAAATAAATCAAATTTCAAAAGGATTTAAAATTGAAGATATTTTTGAATTACATGAGGGAAGTTTTCCAAGAAAACTTTTTGTGGTTACTTTAAGAAAAAAATAGAATGGAATTCTTAATTCTTGGTTTTTTTACAGGATTAAGTTTAATTTTAGCTATTGGAGCGCAAAATATTTTTGTTATTGAACAAGGCTTAAAAAATCAATATGTATTTCTAGTTTGTTTAGTTTGTTCTCTTTCAGATTTATTATTAATTTTTTTTGGTATTTTATTATTTCATTACTTTCAACAATATTTTAATACATCTATAGAAATTTTATTAAATATTCTTTTAATAATTTTTTTAATTTATTTTATCTATTCAAAAATAAGAGTTTATAAAAGTAATGTAAACTTTGATATTAATATAAAAGAAACTACTCGATCTGAAATTTTTTTTAAGGCACTTGGTTTTACTTATCTTAACGCACATGTTTATTCAGATACAGTTTTTTTTCTAGGTAATTTTTCAAAAAATTTTTTATTAGATGAAAAAATTTATTTTGGCATAGGTGCATCTACAGCATCTTTTATTTTTTTCTTTTTTCTTGGTTATTTGTCGAATTATTTGTCAAAATACGCTCAAAAGAAAAAGATATGGAGATTTATTAATTTATTTATAATTAGCTTCATGTCATTACTGACAATTTACATAATCAAGGAAACACTATATTTTTTTTGAAGGTTAAGAAATAGAGAGACAATAATGGTGATTGTTAAAATTAATATAAATAACTAATTTGATGACTGCATTATGAATAGAAAAAGTTTTTTAAAATTACTGGGTTATTCTTATTTATTTTTTTTATTATTGCCGTACAGATTTTTAAGTTCAGCAACAAAGAAAATTTTGAATCCAGAGCTTTCTGAGGCACAAAAAAATATAATGTTTAATGAGGGAACTGAAAAACCTTTTTCTAGTGATTTACTTAAGGAGAAAAGAAAAGGATACTATCATTGTGCTAATTGTAGAGCTAAATTATTTTCGTCAACTGCAAAATTTGATAGTGGCACTGGGTGGCCTTCATTTTCAGAGGCACTTCCTGGAGCTTTTATAACAAAAGTAGATTACTCTTTTGGAATGAGAAGAATAGAGTATCATTGTGCTGAATGTGGAGCTCACCATGGACATGTATTTGATGATGGGCCTAGCGCAACAGGCAAAAGATTTTGTAATAATGGCCTGTGTTTAATTTTTAAACCTGAAAATTAATTAAAAGAGCCCTTCAATTTCTCCATCACTATTGAGTTTAATTGAATCTGCAGCAGGAATTTTTGGTAAACCTGGCATTGTCATGATAGATCCACAAATCACAACTATAAATTCAGCACCAGATGAAAGTCTAACTTCTCTAATTGGCAAGTCGTGACCTATCGGAGCTCCTTTCAATTTTGGATCAGTAGAAAAGCTATATTGTGTTTTTGCAACACAAATAGGTAAATCCCCATAACCAGTTTTTTCAAAGCTCTCTAATTGATTTTTGACTTTAGGATCAAGAATTATTTTATCCGCCCTATAAATTTCTTTTGCTATGGTATCAATTTTTTTAATTAAAGGTATTTTATTTTCATATAAAAATTTAAAATCGCTTTTTTTTTCCTCACATAATTTTGAAACATGGGCTGCTAAATCTTTCGTGCCTTCTCCTCCATTAGCCCAATGAGTACTAAGATGTGCTTTTACCCCCAAATTTTCACAAAATTTTGATAATAATTCTACTTCTTTATCTGTGTCTTTAACAAAATGATTTATAGAAATTGTGACAGGCAATCCAAATTTTTTAATATTTTCTACATGTCTTTGTAGGTTGATAAAACCTTTTTTCAGAGCATCAAGATTCTCTTTGCCTAAATCATCTTTCTCAATACCTCCATGCATTTTTAAAGCCCTGATGGTCGCTACTATTACAACGCAACTTGGTTGAAGATTAGACTTTCTACATTTAATATTTAAAAACTTCTCTGCTCCTAAATCTGCTCCAAAACCGGCTTCAGTTACAACAAAATCAGCAAGTTTTAATGCTGCCTTAGTTGCTATGATAGAGTTACATCCATGTGCAATATTAGCAAAAGGTCCACCATGAATTATTGCAGGGTTATTTTCAAGTGTTTGAGTAATATTAGGTCTTATAGCCTCTTTAAGCAAAACAGTCATTGGACCTTGTGCATTAAGATCTTTAGCAAAAATCGGTTTATCTTCTTTTGAATAAGCTATTGTTATATTCCCTATTTTCTTTTCTAAATCTTCAAGGTCATTAGCTAAACAAAAAATTGCCATAACTTCTGATGCTACAGTAATATCGAAACCATCACCTCTTGGAGAAATTTTAGAGCTTTTCATCAAATTTATTTTAATAGATCTAAGCGATCTATCATTCATATCTAAAACTCTTTTCCAAACAATTTTATCAGGATCAATACTCAAACTATTCCCCCAGTAAATATGATTATCTATTAAAGCTGACAGTAGATTGTGAGCAGAGGTAATGGCATGAAAGTCTCCAGTGAAATGTAAATTTATCTGTTCCATTGGAACAACCTGGGCAAATCCACCACCTGCTGCACCGCCTTTCATACCAAATGAAGGTCCAAGGCTTGGTTCTCTTAAACAAACAATCGATTTTTTACCAATATTGTTCAAACCATCACTCAAACCAACAGAGGTTGTAGTTTTTCCTTCCCCCGCAGGTGTTGGCGTAATTGCAGTTACTAATATTAGCTTTCCGTCTGGTTTATTTTTTAATGTGTCCAAATATTCTAAATTAATTTTAGCAATATGCCTTCCCATTGGACTGAATGCAAAAGTTTCATCTGGTACATCAACTTTAGCTAAAATATCTTTGATAGGTAGCATTTTAGCTTCTCTTGCTATTTGGATATCTGATTTTATTTCACTCATTAGAAAAATTTAAAGTAAAGGATAAATATCTCTTTTTCAAGAGCTTGAAAATAGATAAAAATAAAATTCTAATTAAACGACTGAATTATAACAAAATTGATTATCATTTTCCTCTAGTAGCAATATAGACACCAATTGTTGTTATTAAAAAACCTATCAGGTCTAGATGTGTTAGAGATTCATTTAAAAAAAGCCAAGCCATTAAGGCAGAAGTAGAGGGTATTAAAAAAAATACTGAAACAGTTTTACTTGCTGAATTTTTTTTTATCAAAAACATTAAAATTGTAAAAGCTCCAAAAGAAACTAAAAATATTTGATGGCTCATTGCAATTAAAAATGCTTTTGAAAAATTTATATAAGGTTCTGAAAAAAATATTACCATCAAGAAATGAAATAAACATCCACCTATTGCTTGATACAGATTGCTTACAGGTAAGGGTAAGTTTAAACTTATTCTCTTTTGCCAAATAGTAGAAAATGTAATAGCAATTAAAGCTATTATGGTTGAAATTAAACCAAGTACTGGAATTTTTGAACCAAGATCCAATCCTAAAACAAGCACCGCTCCTATAAAACCTAAAAATATTCCACCCCACTGCCTCAAAGAAACTTTTTCTCCTAAAATCGGTCCACATAATATATTTGTTAATATTGGCTGAAGAGTAACTATTAGCGCCGCAATTCCAGTAGGCATACCAATTGAAATGGAGTAAAAAACTCCACCTAAATAAAAACCATGAAAAAGCACACCACTGATTAAGGACTCAATCAAATTTTTTTTTTTAATAAAGATCGATAATTTTGAAAAAACCGAAAATAAATAAAAGCCTATTGCTACAAAAAAAAATCTAAAAGCTAAAGCAGCAAACGGATCACTATTATCTACAATAGGTTTTGTAGTGATGAAAGCAGACGACCAAAGTAAAATAAATATTATAGGAAAAATTTTTACCATTTCAGGTTTTTAAGATGTTCAATATTATTAAATCACTTTGATTAGTTTCTTTACACCATAACTCATAGCTTTCACATAGTCGCCAAAGATGCTCAAAAGCTCTACTCGAAACATCGAGAGATATATTATCTTTAGTATAATATAGATCTGGGAATTTTATTAATTGCTTAATCATTAAATCCCTTTGGATTTTGAGTAAATTAAATGTTTCTTTTGGAATTTTTTTTTTAGTTTTGCTATCTATAAAGCCATTTTTTTCTAAGTCTTTCAGCCAATCATCATGAAATTTTCCACTACTAATTTCATTATATCTTTCTGTTTCTATAAATGCGTTAATAGTTTCTTTATTTGAGAAATTAGGATTTTTTTTTTTAATCAAGCAAATATCAGAATAAACAGTTTCAGCAACAAATAGAACGTAAGGTCTTTCTATAAGTTCCATTATTTATATGGTATATTTTTTCATAGCAGATCGAGCCAAAATTAAATTTGGATCTAAAAATAATTTAGAAGTTTTAATTTCTTTAAATGACCTAAAAGCAAATATAGCTATGGGTAGTTCTGTACAACCTAAAATTATTTTCTTACATCTTTTTTTTATTAAATATTTAATAGCGGGTTGTATTATTTTACTTGCTTTTTTAACATTGCCCATTTTTACAAATTTAATTGCTTTATTCACCGAAATTTTTTGCAAGATTGAGCTTGGGTAAATTAAATTATAATCTTTATCAAAATATTTATTATAAATTCCTGTTTTTAAAGTTCCTTCAGTTGCTAATAATCCTATAGAAGAATTTTTTTTACATTTTTTTATTGTATGTTTGAAAACTTCTTTAGGCATATTTATAAAAGGTAAATCAATTTTTTTCTTAAGATCATCATACCAATAGTGAGCTGTATTACATGGTATAACTATAAATTTACAATTATTCTTTTTGAGTAATTGGCAACCTTTTAGTAAACTCTTTAGGACAATTTTATATTTTTTATTTTTTTTTGACCTATCTAATATTTTACCTGTGTGAACCCCAATAGACTCTGGCCTACCAGGAATATTGGATTTATTATACAAAATAAATAATGGATACTCTTGGTCAATTTTACCTCGGTTTAAAACAGCAAGTTTGTTACAAAAATCAAGACCAGCTTGAGTGCCCATTCCACCAAGAATACCAATCATATGGATCTATTACTTAATAAAATATTGGCTAAAAATAGATAAAAAAATCTCAATTTAAAAATTTTTAAAAATTTAGCCAATAAATTATTAATGAAAATTATGCAGTTTTTAAATTAACCGCTGAAGGACCTTTTGGACCATCTTCAACATCGAAAGTCAAAGCTTGACCCTCGTTCAAACCATTCATACCAGCATCTCTTACTGCTGAAACATGAACGAACACATCTTTTTCTTTATCATCTCTTTCAATAAAACCAAAACCTTTGGTTGGATTGAACCATTTTACTTTTCCTTGTAGACTCATATTTATTTCTTATTGTTAGTTTAATTTATTACTTATAATTAAGTAATGTAGCTTTCTTTAAAATTTAGAGAGTTTTGTCAACTAAATTGATTAATTTTTAAGTCTTTTTACTTAATTGTTGTCGATTAACTTAGTTAAATATATTGAATTTTTATCCTCTTTATAATGAGCGAAAGGTTTACAAGGCTTAAATTCACATTTTTCGAACAATTTTCTTGCTGGTTTAAAAAATTGCCCCGCGCCAGTTTCGATACTTAATCTCTTAATATTCAGTCCTCTTGCCTTATTTATAAGATTTTCAATTATTTTTGTTCCATAGCCTTTTTTTCTAAAATCATCATGCACTCTTATTGATTTAAATTCTCCATGATCGATGTCTAAAATTTTTAACGCACCACAACCCACAAGTTTTCCATTTTCCCACAAACTCCAAAATTTAATACTGTCAACTTTTAACCCAGGTATATCCAATACGTGCGTACTTCCTTTAGGTGAAGCAGCTCTTAATTCAACAAAATGTTTTGTTAAAAGTTTATGAACTTCATTATCTTCAAAATTACCTTCTATTGAACTTATCATCTAAACTAAAGTAGTTACATGACCCATTTTTCTTTTATTTTTAATTTCCTTTTTTTTATAATCAAAAAAAAATTGATTTGTCTTAAGTTTAAAATCTTGTCTATAGGGTAGAATCTGATTTCCTATTAAGTTTACCATTTCAGCGTTTGAAATTTTTTTTAATGAAATTTTATCAAGTGAACAAACAGCTCTTATATGATTTTCAAATTGACTTACATTATATGCGTTAATTGTTAAATGACCTGAGTTATGAACCCTTGGTGCTATTTCATTTACGTATAAATTATCATTTCTATCTATAAAAAATTCTACACATAATGTACCAATATATTTCAGTTCTTCTGCAATAAGCGTCGCCCACTCTTTAGATTGATAAAGAATCTTTTGACTTATTCCAGCAGGAATTTTCGAATGTTTTAAGATTTGTTCTTGGTGTGTATTTTCAATTGGTTCGTAAATTTCAAAATCATTTATTCCAAATCTAGTAACAATTACAGAAATTTCTTTCTTTAGTTTTACAAGTTTTTCAAGAATGTATCCTTTTGAAAAATCTATATTAAGTAATTCGAGATCCTCTATTTTATTTACAGGATATTGCCCCTTTCCATCATAACCCATCGTTGTAGTTTTTAAAATTCCTGGAAGAAGATCCTCAAGAGTATTTAAGTCAGATTTTTTTTCTATTGAAACATATCTTGTAGTCCTGATATTTAACTTATTGATAAAATCTTTTTCTGCTAATCTATGTTGAATTAATCTATTTACAGAGGGTTTTGGTAATACTTTTTTTAATTTACTCATTTCATTTAAAGTTTCGAAAGGGATATTTTCAAATTCAAATGTAATAACATCCACTTTACCAACAAATTCCAAAATTTTATTTTTTTCTTTATAATCAGCTACTATGAAATCGTCACAGAAATTCTGCGCTGGGGCATCTTTATCATCAGTATAAACTATAGTTTTGATATTCAATTTTTTTGCAGCTTGAGACAGCATACTGCCTAGTTGTCCACCACCAATAATACCTAATTTTTTTTCTGACACAGTTTACTTAGGTTTTCTTTTTACAGATTTTGTTTGTTTTATTCGCCAGTTATCTAACTTTTTTTTTACCTTATCATCCTGACTGGCAATTATAGAAGCCGCAAGGAGCCCTGCATTTATTGCCCCGTCTTCACCAATCGCTAAAGTGCCAACTGGTATTCCTTTTGGCATTTGAGCTATAGATAGCAAACTATCAAGACCTTTTAATTTTTTACTTTCAATAGGAACACCTAAAACTGGAATAGATGTAAGTGATGATATCATTCCTGGTAGATGAGCAGATCCACCAGCTCCGGCGATAATCAAAACAATATTATTCTTTATAGCAGATTTTGCATAAGCAAACATTCTTTCTGGAGTACGATGTGCAGATATTATCTTGGTTTCAAATTTAATACCCATAACCTTTAATATTTTGATAGTTAATCTCATAGTTTTGTAGTCTGACTGGCTGCCCATAACTACTGAAACTTTGAGATATCTATTTTTTTTCATGATATGTTCGAATAATATTTATTTCAAAATTAGATAAAGATTTCAATAAAATAAATTATGACCGAAGATAAAATAACCAAAGAAATTATATTAGATGATTTTGATGATTTTTGTGATGAATGTAAAAATGAGCATGAAAGTGTATCTCAAAATTTAATATTGACTGGCTTTAAAATTTGTGAGTCTTGTAGAATTTCTAAAACAATATTTCCTGTTTAAATATGACTTGCTGGCATCATGTTCATTCTACTCATTACAAAGGTAACTGATAAAAATGCTATTATCAAAAAAGATAAAAAAACAATACCAAAAGATTTTAAATTTGACCTAAGACCTAAGATTTGTTTGATAGCTATTATCAAAGATGCAAAAATCCAAAATTGAGTTAAGAAAATAATTGGTATCATCAATTCTGGAGTAACTGCAAAAAATCTTAATAAACCTGGAGCATGCGCATAACCCACTGCTGTTAAAACTTTCTTAAAAGGTACTTTAGTTTGTTTGTCAGGAAATAATTTGACTCCAATTACAAAAATAAATATAGCCCAAATAAACCATGTCAAAATCGCAGTCAAGCCTGACATGCCAATTGCAGTTTTCATAATTGTATTAGCTGCCACTGCACCCGCAATCCCGTCTAAAATCATTATAAGACCAGCAAAATATATTGATGCTTCACCGAAATTTTTATTATCGTTGTAAAGAGATCTATCTAATTTAATAGATTTGAATATAATATTGAGAAATTCTCCAAACATTTACTTTTTTTTATTTTTTTGTTCTTTGTAAGAAATTATTAAAGGTAAGATTAATAGAGCAATAGCTATTATAATGCAAACACCTATTAAAAATCCTTTATTCATTATCTCCAGGAAGGAGTTTTTAAATTATCAACCTTTCACCACCTCTCTAGTATTTGCATTGTAAGATTCTTTGAAAGGTATATCAACTGTTACCGCATTTACTGGTTCACCAGGCTTTTCTGAGTATTGTGAAGGCAAGTGAACTTTAAATTTTGTTCCAATTTTATTTTTAGGGAACCCATTTGGATTTAAATTACCATCAAATGGAACATAACCCATTGCAATATTTACTTTTTTCTCTGGATGATACCAAGGAGAAGTTAAAAAGCCGACTGGATCTCCACCGCTCTCATTCGAGACAAGCCAGAAATCTGGTGCGTAGTCGTCAATTGGTTTTCCACCTAGCTCAAACCCAACAAGTTGAAGTTTATATGGCTTGTTCCCAGATTTTATATCTTGACCCATTTTTTCTAAAACAGCTTTTCCAACATAATCTGCTTTTTTATTCCACTCACCTTTTCCAGACAAAGAGACTTGATATCCGAGATTACATTGAAAAGGATTGTGTTGTTGATCCATATCCTGTCCCCATGACAGAATACCAGCTTGAATTCTTCTGTGATGTGCAGGAGCAATAACCTTTAAATTATGTTTTTTTCCTGCATCTAGAACAGCATTCCACATATCGTCAGCATAAAGAGTTGCATTTCTTAAATATATTTCATATCCAGCCTCTCCTGAAAAACCAGATTGAGAAATCACACAGCTTCTTCCACCAACTTTTGCTTCAGCTAATCCATAAAAAGGCATGTTATCTAAATCAAATTGGTCTCCACAAAGATCTTTAATTAAAGCTTTAGATTTTGGACCTTGAATTTGTACTGGACAGTGATCGGTCTCTTCTATCTTACAATTAAATCTTCCATCTGCATTAACACCTTGTAAATACATTCCAATATCAGAGTCTGACAATGAAAACCAAAATTCATCTTCTGAAATTCTTAATAAAATTGGATCATTTAAAACACCACCATAAGCATTACATAATATTACGTATCGCGCTCTCATAGGAGAAATTTTAGTTGCGTCTCTTGTAATTACATAATCTACAAACTTCTCAGCATCAGGGCCTTTTACTCTTATTTGTCTCTCAACAGCTACATTCCACATAGTAACATGATTGACAATAGAGTCATATTCAACCATTGCACCACCGTCTTCAGGTTTTACGTATCCTCTTGGGTGATAAATACGATTATATACTGTAGCTCTCCAGCATCCGGCCTGCATAGATAGGTGCCAATAAGGAGACTTTCTTACTCTGGTAGAAATTAACATTTCAACTTTTGTTGGTCCACTCTGTCTTAAATTGTATGGCACTGCTCGATCTGATTGATCTACTGAAGTAAATTGTTTCAATTTTGTATAATCAAATTCTTTAGACATAGTTATTCTCCTCCAACCATTTGTTAGTTTCCTTCAAGCCACCAAATGTATAAATATGGAAAAATTCGGTATGCGATTTTACGCTTCCAATTAAATCATTAGGGTCTTTAGGTTTTAATAAATCTAAAGCTTTAGTAAAATTAGATTTAAGAAAATTTATAGAATTTTTGGCTCCAACAATATTTGCAAATTTTATTAAGCTTGATATTTTTAGAGGACCAGTAATTCCTACATGAACTGGTATGCTTTGTTTGGATATAAAATCAATAATAAGCTGAGGGTCGAGTAACCATTGAGTTACAATGTAATCAGCATAAGGTTTTTTATCAATCATAGCTTTTTCTAATTCTAAATCGGATATATCAGGACTCCCCTCTGGGTGTCCAGCAATTCCTATCTTCATCTTCTCAAAATAACCAGTTTCTAAAAGTTGAAAAGAGCTATCAAATTTTCCAACTGGTTCTCGCCCTCCGCCAATAATTAAAGCCTGCTTTACCCCACCGTCCTTGCAAATAGAAATGTAATCTTTAAGCTCTTTTTCATTATGGATTGATCTTGCTGGAAAATGAGGCACTGGGTTGAAGCCTTTTTTTACTAACTCAACTGCTTGTTGTGCGGTTTCCTTATAATTTCCACCTGGCAACATAGTAATGTAAATATCTTGAACTCTAGGAACTGTATCCAGGTCAGTCTGAGGGCCAATTTCAAGAGAAAATTTCATCATATGATCATTATCTTTTTTAAAAAAGCTGTCAAAGAAATTCAGCTTGATAGAATCGATTTTTATTGTCACAAAACATACATGAAAATAATTTTAATAATGGGATTACCTGGAGCAGGTAAAACAACCTTAGCAAATGAATTAGCTCCTATGATTAAAGCAAAAAGATTAAATGCTGATGAGGTGAGAAAAGCAGCTAATGATTGGGATTTTTCTGAGGAAGGTAGGAAAAGGCAAGCAAAGAGAATGGCGGAATTTGCTCTTAAATTAAAAGAGGAGGGAAATTATGTTGTAGCAGATTTTATTTGTCCAACTCCTGAGGCGAGAAGTTTATTTCCAGCTGATTATGTTGTGTGGGTGGATACAATCAAAGAAGGTAGATTTGATGATACTAATAAAATGTTTGTAAAACCTGATAAATTTGATTTTCATGTTACTTCTCAAGATGCTAAAAAATGGGCATCTAAAATATTTGAAGCTATAATAGAGTAAATTAAATTTCAGTTTTATGATTTTAGTAAAAAAAATATTAATAATATTTTTCTTTCTAATACCATTTTCTAATTCATTTGCTGCGATGGTAACTCAGATTGATAAAAGAACTTTCAATGAACCTGTTTCTGCAGATAAAATGGGTACTGTTCAATTTAACGATGATGGTACAAAAATGTTTACATCGTTTCATAACAATGCAAACACTGGCACTGTTGCTGCAAGAGAAGATGATAAAATAAACGAATATACGCTTTCTGTACCTTATGATATTTCAACAGCGACTTATGCTGGTAACGCTGAACGTTGTTTAGTTGTTGATCCAGAACACTCTAGCGATAATCGGACGACAGCAACTACTCTAGGTTTCCACTTCGCAGATAATGGTATGAAAATATTTACGATGCAGCGTGGTATGAACAATGTTGCAAATTCTTTTGTTAATAGATTAGACTTAACAACTGCATATGATATTTCAACCTGCACATATCACTCTGATGTAAATATTGACACAGATGCACTTCAAAACGGTACGAATATAGGAGATCGATCAACAGGTAATAAAAATAATCTCCAAGGTATGTTTATAACTAATGATGGAACAAAAATGTTTCTGACTATGAATGATAGGGGGGGTGCAGCCCTCCAGTCTATTAAACAATACAGCTTATCAACTCCATATGATTTAAGCACATTGACTCTTGCCTCATCTACAGCAATATTGCTCCAGGGACAAAATCCTTTTGGGTTAGATTTTAGTAATGATGGAAAAAGATTATTTCAAACTTATAAAGGTAATAGTAGTGTTACTGGCTTTGTTGAACAATATTCTTTAACTATTGCATTTGATTTATCTACAGCAACATTAGATGGAGAAATTGGTTTGGAAGACATCGATTCTGACCAAGATGATCTAATTGGTATTACATTTAATAATGATGGATCTAAAATGTTTTCAGTAAATCGTGATAATGAGATTGTATTTGAATATAATTTAACTTGTGTATTTACTGTTGTAACTGGCAAATGTTCCTCAATCACAAAAAATAGTATCAGAACAGGGATAGCAATTGCTCAAATGGATGTCGCAAAAAGAACAATTGGTCACTCAACAGATACTGTTTTAAATCGTTTGAAATGGATTAGAAGAAATAAAGATAAACAAAATTTAACAAATTTTAATATTGATATTAATTTTACTAATCAAAGATTGGCATCCCTTACACAAGCGATTAAAGCATCAGCTGTTGAAAAGAACTCAGCAAATAAAGATAAGGATATATTTTACTGGAGTGAAGGAAGTATTGCAGTTGGGAAAGTAGGAGAAACCGACATTGCCTCAAGTAGAAAAATAGGAACAGATGCAATTACTGTTGGTATGGATAAACTTAGTAATGAGAGCGGTGTTAAGGGGCTTGCGTTTAGATTTGGTAAAAACCACATCGATGTTGGTAGTAATGGCAGTAATTTAGCTACTGATACCTATAACATAACTTATTATAGATCTTCTTCAATTAAAGATACTACAAGATTTTTAGATACTGTTTTTGGATACGGAAAACTGAGTTCAGAATTATTTACTGTAGTAAATACCAATCACCTAACAGCTGACAGGTCCGGTGAGCAAATCTATGCATCCGTTAAATTAAAAGATGAAATTAAGAAAGATAAAATAGTTTTAATTCCATCAGGCCAAGTTGATTTTGGTCATACAGTTTTGAATGAATACACCGAGGTCGGTTACGAGGCTTTAAAAGTAGAAAGGCAGCACATTAGATCAAAAAAATTAAGAGCAGCGATGGCCATGGTTGAAGATAAATCAAATCATAACCTCAAGTACAAGCGACATGCCAAAATAGAGTATTTGGCGGACATTGATCGTTCTTCAAATTTTAAATATTCTTTTGCAGATGATAGCGCTAGTTCTTTCAACGAAACTTTGCATTCTGACTCATTACATAATCTAAACGGTGAAA